>CAMKQK010000016.1:0-21095 GCA_946414915.1 uncultured Caryophanales bacterium | reverse complement strand
GGTTAATAGTAATGATTGATTTTGGAAAAATAGGAAATATATTCGCTAATAACCAAGCGCTACTGATATCTGGTGTAATATCCACCATTATTCTTTCGGTATTTGGTACTGTTGTGGGTCTATTCTTAGGGGTGTTTATTGCCTATGGCAAGAACATTAAAACTAGACCAACAATGAATGCCTTTAAAAGAGTTTCTCTTAATATCGTTAAATGGTTATGCAATATCTACTCAGTAGTCTTAAGAGGCACACCTATGATGGTCCAAGCCTTAATCTTTAAATATGGCTGTGCCGCTTTAGGACTTAACTGGGACAATATTAGATTCCCAGGCATGATTAGTAATGTCTTTAATGGTTGGTTCTTTGCCGGCTTGATTGTCATTACCTTTAATACCGCTGCCTATATGGCAGAAATTGTCCAATCTGGTCTTAACGGTGTGGATATGGGTCAAGTGGAAGGCGCAAGATCTTTAGGTATGAACAATGCGGAAACATCATTCTTTATTGTTTTACCTCAAGCGATTAGAAATTCCTTACCAACGATTGGTAACGAATTAATTGTTAATATTAAAGACTCTTCAGTATTAAACGTTATTGCCACTACTGAACTTTATTATCGTATGAAGGTCATCTCTAGTGCTTCATATGCTTTCTTAGAAGGATACTTAATCTTAGCGCTTATCTATTTAGTGTTAACTTTATTAGCCGCGGGTATCTTAAAACTTATTGAAAAGAAATTAGATGGTAAGAAGATATCTCTTAATCCATTTGCGAGATTTAAAAGAGGATTATTTGCATGAACGAAGTAGTTTTAGAAGTGAAAAACTTAGCAAAATTCTTTGAGGCAAATCGAGTCCTTAAAGATATTAGCCTCACTGTTAATAAGGGCGATGTTATCGCCATTATTGGACCAAGTGGTTCTGGTAAATCTACATTTTTAAGATGTTTAAACTTATTAGAGGAACCCACTAGAGGGTTATTATCCTTTAAGGGTGAACCATATTTTAATATCGAAAAATGTAAGGATGATTTCGTGGACTACACTAAATACCATGAAGCCTTAGATCAATATGATATTAGACTCGTTGAAGCGGAAGATAATCTCGCTATTTATCAAAATAAGATTATTGAGGGATATAAAACTAAAGAAAATCGAAGAAGAGTTAATGAATGTAAGAAGATTTATCGTAAGGTCTTAAATGAAAGACCAAGAAAAGAACAGTTCTTTAATAAAGAGGCTTATGATTCTTTCATTGATGAACATCCTTCTATGGCGATAAACGAAAAGCAAAGAAATACCATGCGTAGTAAGATGACGATGGTCTTCCAAAGCTTTAATCTCTTTAATAATATGGATTCTTTAAAGAACTGCACTATTGCACAGACAAGAGTCTTAAAACGCAATCACGAAGAAGCTAAAGAGAGAGCAATTAAAGAGTTAACTAAAGTAAATATGCAAGATAGGATGAATTATCGTCCACGCGCTCTTTCTGGTGGACAAAAGCAACGTGTCGCTATCGCACGTGCTTTATGTCTGGATCCTGAAATCATATTATTCGATGAACCCACCAGTGCGTTAGACCCAGAAATGGTTAATGAAGTATTAGAAGTTATGAAGAAACTCGCTAATGAAGGTAGAACCATGATCGTGGTCACTCATGAAATGAACTTCGCTAAGAATGTCGCTAATAAGGTGATATTTATGGATGAAGGATATATCGTGGAAAGCGGAGATAGTAAATCATTTTTCAATCATCCAAAAGAAGAAAGAACCAAGGCTTTTTTAAAGAAAGCAAATATTAATTTTTAATAAAAAATATTCACATTCGGCATTATTTTCTATAAAGTAAAAGTTAGAAAGGCAAAAAACTAGAGGAAATTATAATGTCAACTTTAGAACAAATTAAAGCAGCATACGAAGCATTCGTCGCTGAAAACGAAAAATTCGTTGAAAAAGGCAATAAAGCCGCAGCTGGTCGTGCTCGTAAAGCTCTTAGCGAATTAGCAAAACTCTGCAAAGTTCGCCGTCAAGAAATCCTTGCTGAAAAGGAATAAGAATTACTTTCTTAAAACTAGAATAAGAACTTTCTTTAAAAGAGAGTTCTTTTCTTTAATGTTTTCCAGTAATATAAAGAAAAGGTGAATACATATGGATAAAGAATTAAATAGGCTTGTGCTTTTAGAACAAGATAGACAAAACAGAGGCATTGAACTCATCGCTAGCGAAAACTACGCTAGTCAAGATGTAAGAGATATGTGTGCTTCTATCCTCACTAATAAATACGCGGAAGGTTTCCCTGGTCATAGATACTATGGGGGCTGTGAAGTCGTTGACGAGATTGAAAACCTCGCCATTGATAGAGTGTGTAAATTATTTGGTAGTAAATACGCTAACGTTCAACCACATAGTGGCTCACAAGCTAACGCTGCCGCTTATAGAGCATTACTTCCAGATGGTGGTAAGATTCTTTCTTTAGTGCTTAATGACGGTGGTCATTTAACACATGGTTCTCCTGTTTCTTTCTCATCCCATTTGTATTCATTCGTGCATTATCCACTTAATAATGGTCATCTAGATTATGAGGCGATTGAAAAGATTGCTTTAGAAGAGAAACCAAATCTCATCTTAGCCGGCTATAGTTCATACCCATACACCATCGATTTCAAAAGATTTAAAGAAATCGCGGATAAAGTCGGTGCCTATTTTATGGTCGATATGGCGCATATCGCCGGTTTAATCGCCGCGGGTTTACATCCTAATCCAATACCATACGCTGATGTAGTGACTTCCACCACTCACAAAACCTTAAGAGGTCCAAGGGGTGGTATTATTCTCACTAACAGTGAAGAACTCATTAAGCGCATTAATTCTGCGATCTTCCCATATTATCAAGGTGGACCATTAGAACATATTATTGCCGCTAAAGCAGTTTGCTTTAAAGAAGCGATGGCTGATGATTTTAAAAAATATGCTAAGCAAGTGATGATTAACACTAAAGCGTGTGCCGATAAGCTCCAAGAATTAGGGGCTAAAGTCTCAGGCACTGATAATCACTTATTCTTAGTTAATGTTTTAGATACATATGGTATAAACGGCAAAGAAGCCCAATTAGCGTTAGAGGATATTAATATCACCACTAATAAGAATATGATTCCTAACGATACATTGTCTCCTGGTAAAACAAGTGGTTTACGTTTAGGTTTTGCTGCAGTCACCACTAGAGGGTGCACTAAAGAACAAGCTGAACAAGTCGCTGTTATTATCCATAACTACTTAAGTAAACAAATTGATAAAGAAAAAGCCTTAGCGTTAGTCCAAGAGCTTGTCTCCAACTGGAAAGAAATCCAAGATATTTGATAACTAATTCTCAAATATATTATGACATTGTAGTGTTATATTTCATTGTATTTATGACATTGTAGTGTTATAATAAGAGTATGAAAAGCAAAGAATTAATTATTTATCACGGATCTGTTTCTATAATAGAAAAGCCTCAATACGGATTAGGCAAACCATATAACGACTACGGTTTAGGTTTTTATTGCACTGAATCATTAGACCTTGCAAAAGAATGGGCCGTTGATGCAACTCATGATGGCTACGCTAACAAATATTGCTTAGATACCACAGGTCTCAAGATTTTAAGCCTTTCTAAGGTAGGAAATGTTTTGCATTGGATTACAATTCTTCTCAAGAACCGTACATTTAATTTAAAGAACGACATAGCTAAAGCGGCTAAGGATTATTTAATTAAACATTTTTCTCTGCCTATTGAAGAATACGATGTTATTATCGGTTATCGCGCTGACGATAGTTACTTTGCTTATGCCGATGCTTTTATCAATAACACTATTTCAGTTCGTTCTTTAAAAGAAGCTTTAAGATTAGGTAATTTAGGTGAACAAGTGGTCCTTGTTTCTAAAAAGGCTTTTTCTCAATTATCATATTTAGGCTATGAAAAGGCTGATTCTTTCACCTACTACCCATCTAGAGAAAAAAGGAATAATGCTGCTAGAGAAGGCTACATTAAATGTAAAACTGCTCAATTTAAGTTAGACGATTTATTCCTAAACGATATTATGAAAGGAATCGACGAAAATGATCCACGCTTATAGAGAACAATACGCCGAAATCATACAGCACAAGACAGCGGAGATTTTTGAACTCGCTGTTTTAAACGAGAAACTCAACATTGACAATTTCGCTAATAAATTCGTTAATTCAGTCGTAGCAACAGCCTTTGAATCTATGGATCCAATCTATATACTTGGTAGATCCAGCAATGAATTAATTGCTTCGATTATGGACAAACCACCGGTTGACATCTATTCAGCAGCTTTCGCTTCTCCAGAGTATTGGGTAGGTTGGGTTTTAGGATACGCTCAAACCAGTCTTAAAAAGTCATTTAAAACTCTTATCAAAATCTTTCCTTGCAGTGAATTAATCAGCTATTACTTCCCATATCATGAAATGGATATTGGTCAAATCATCGACGTATTTAAGGAAAAATTATCAAAGTACAGTCCATTAAAAGAAAGAAGAGAGGCAATGGGGTTGAGCCAGGACGACCTATCGCTATTGTCAGATGTTCCTGTACGCACTATTAGAGCGTACGAACAAAACAAATTAGATATTAAAAAAGCCCAGGCCGACACTGTTTCTGTTTTAGCCAAAGCTTTGAGATGTTCTATTGATTATTTAATTTATTAGTTACTTCTTAAGTTTGCTTTTGATAAGGATGATTGCTTCTTCAGGCACATCCTTTTTATCAAATGTGAAGGCCACTAATTGTTTATTAACAATAGCTTTACAGAATAGATACTCTTTCGTTTCGAAATATTTTAATTTATCAAAAGGCGCTTTAGTGCTGATTGTCATATCAAGATGTTGGTTATTAAGATCTTGATTTAATACAGTATAGCTTTCTAAATAGTCAGGATAGATTCTTGTTCCAAGATCTATTGGTTTAAGTTTCTTTTGATGATTATTAAGCACTAAAACAATAAGGAAGAATAAAAGGGCAAAGAAGACAAGTAATGCACCACTCATAATAGCGGCGGCAATGACACCAATGAGCAAATTCTTCATATTCGTTAATAAGCCAACAATAAAGATCACTACTGTACCTAAAACCCAAATAAAGAGTAAACCAGAAGCAGAAGTATAACCTTGTAATAACAAAGTCTTTTTAAATGTTGGATTGTGTTTTTCTTTAAATTCATATTCAACATCAAGTGAATTATCACTCTTTTCATTTAAATGAACAGATAAGTTACCAATTGCAGATGAGACAGTCTCTTCTTGTTGTTCTTTGCTTTGTTCCTTATTTGTTTCGATATAGATAGGCGCACCTTTATTCTTTTTAGCCCGTCCTTTAGCGATAAAGAACATAATTAAATCAACAGTAAAGACAATAAAGAAGAAGATGGTGATTAAAATAGCCACCACTAGGGCAATCATAATACCGTTAGCGACTGGATCTTCTTGTAAGTTATCAGTTTTAGAATTAAGCGCGGCAATGATGGATGCGATAAATAAAGCGTTTGAAATAAAAAGAGTCACAAAAAAGGAAATAAAACAAAACTTGTGACCTTTAGATTTAAAGTAAGGAGTGTAGTACATAGTTATTTCTTCTCTAATTCAGTACCCTTGTACATATAATCGTTCCAAGGGAAATTTTTCCATGTATTAAAGTGTAATCTATGCATCTCCTCGACGACAAGAATTATCTTGCCCACGACATGATTTTTTGGAATGAAATCATATATTTGTTCATTAACAGCGAGCGCAAATTGGGTGAGATCGTTTTCAATAATTGGTGAGTAAATAACACTATAGGATAAGTCGAAGTGCCATGGTTCGTTGTTTTTAATACCATCAAAGTGGATACCATCGTGGTCAAATCTGATCTTACCATGTCCACATGGGATAGAAGTTTTAGTGTTATCTTTGACTGGTTTATATGTTGGTAGTTCCCCTAAATCCACTTCTTCTTCCATAAAGAAGTCTTTATTATCTCTAATTTCATGGATGACATTAACTCTTTCCCAGTCCACCCAATCAGTTGGGGTTTCAAAGACTTTGCAAGTATCATCAAATGGATGGAGGTCATAGTAATCATCCATAATCGCCCCATTACCACATTCTAAACATCTAATGTATCGATGTGCGGCGTCCATACGCATTTCTTTACCACACTTAGGACATTTATAGAGCATATCTTGCATATTAGTCATGATACGACCTTTGCTCTTATATTTGATACGTGCGGTCTTATTCCATTTATAATCATCGTGATGGAAAGCTTCATTGATTTTTAAATCAATTTGTTCAGGTGTCATTTCTTTTAAATCTTCAGGAGTGAAGAGTAATGACAAAGTGGCGTTAACTTTACCAATACGGTCATCAATACAAACTTTATGAGAGGTGAGATAAGCACCTTCTAACTTCATAAAGTAAACAGGGATACGATAGTATTTTAAGAATCTACCTGTACCAGGAACGATTGGTTGGTTATGGCCGAAAATGGAGGATGTGCCTTCTGGAGCAAAAGCGATTGTGCCACCACTTTTGATGATACGGTCCATCGCTCTAATGCTCTTAGGGTCATTAGTGAAGTTCTTCTTTGGAATAACTTGCGCTTGTTTAAATAGCCAAACGAATTTCTTTCTAAAGAATTCTTGATAACCAGCGAGCATATTGAATTTATGTGGTGCAATAAGATTCTTTAAGAATAAATAGTCTCTTCTAGATTGATGGTTCCAAATAATAAAAGCGGGACCTTTATATTTATTAATATCGTCAATCTTCTTATAAGTAACGTGATATTTAGGACCAAAGAAAGGAAGTCTAGCGAGAACGCCATAAAAGAACCACGCGAGGTTACCTGGTGTCTTATATTCTCTTTTAGCGAGTTGTTCTGCAATAGTAAGTTTTTCTTTAGCCATAATAATATACGGTTTAATATCTTAAACAATTATTAGAAAAAAGAAAGTCTTTTTTATTAAAAATAAAAGTACTTACTTGTGATATTTAGAATTCTGTGGTTTTAACTTTTGAGGTTCTTTTAGCCACTGATAAGCCTAAAGAGCTCACTGCTTTAAGGAATTTATTCACTTCTTTACGGTCATTAACCATATAGTAGAATTCAAAGCAACGTTCTTCATCTTCACTATAGAAATATAAACGGCCATAGTTAGATAAATCGGCAAGGCCTTTTAATGTTTCATCTAAAACAATATCATATTTGTTCACTTTAAAACGCTTCTTGATGACATAGTGATACGCCCCATTATTTTTATCTGTTGGACGATGGTCATCATAAATAAAAAACTCATCTTCAGTGACCGCGAGAGCGGCTTGAGAAAACAGTTCATTTTCCCCGAATTGGAATAAGCCAGAAATCAAAGCGTTTACCTTATCGTATTCATCGAGAGTGATTTTCATATCAATATTATATAGTATTAAAAATATTTTTTTGCGTTTAAGTGAACATTTTTATTTGATTGTGCTAATATCTTAACTTGGATATGAAAGACGATACAGAAAAACTCATTATTGCGACACTAGATAAAATCAGACATTTCCTTCAAAGAGACGGGGGCGATGTGTCTTTCGTTTCCTTTGTGGACGGTGTGGTTTATGTTACTCTCCATGGCGCTTGCCAGGATTGTGCTTACGCGAATAATGACATTAAAGATCTTGTTGAAGTCATTCTTCAAGAAGAAGTACCAGGTGTGACTGAAGTCCGCTTATACGACCCAAATCAAGACTAATTGGGGTGTCGCCAAGCGGTAAGGCAGTGGACTCTGAATTCACCATTCACTGGTTCGATCCCAGTCACCCCAGCCAAGAAAAGAAAAACACCTTTCAAACGAAGGGTGTTTTATTTTTTATATTTCTTGGAATATTTCCGGATGTTGCTCCGCTAAACGAGCAACAAAGATATTATAAATAGTCATCGAATCCTTATTAGAGATCGAATAAGTGTAATCGATTTCAATGAGCTTATTATCTACGTCTTTAAATGCGTATCTAAGTCCAACGAAGAAATAGATGGCGTCTTGATCATACTTATTTAAGACGAATTCCCATTTTGGTGAGGAAGTATTAATTCTTGCGGTATGGCCTTTTGTGGACAATGTGTCATTAGGCTCTAATGTATAGGTCAAGTGGCTGATAGTTACCAAATCTTCCATTTTAAGAGTTATATTGTGATATTCACCACGGTAATAGAAGGTGCATTTATCATTATCCGCGGTCACCACATTTTCAAAAAAGTGTTCAATCTTGCCATCTTCATATTCAGCATAGAAGATTTCCGGACGCTGATATTTGAAAATAGATAATGCAGTTTCATAGATTTCATAACCGTCTTCATTACTTACTGTGTAGTAATAATCGATGATGTGTTCAATTTCATAAGGATCTTTAAACTTAAATGATAGTTTGATCGAATAATCTTTATTGTTTTCTAAATCACCATATAACCTGAATGTCCAAGGATTGATGGTGTTTTCAAGCACAAATATCTCAGGTTGCTCGACGAGCGCTTCTTCTTCGACTTGGGTATATGTATATCCGCCATACGTCTCTAATTTCTTAGCATCAAAGTTGAAGTAATATTTAACGCTATTATGGCTAATGGTTGCTAAATCGAAGTTTCCAAAGGCATCTTTTGCCTTAAAGAAGTTATTGATTTTACCCGCTTCATTAGCGGAGGTATAGTCAAATTCATTAGGATATTGTTCTTTATATTGTTCTTTAGCAATGTTATAGATTTCTTCGCCATCGATATCTCTAAGCTTGTAACAATGTGTATAACTTGCGTCTTTGTATTCATAAGTAAGAAGAACAGCGTAGCCTGACTCATTATCTCCTTGTAACTCGAAATCCCAGCTATCAATTCTAATCCTAAATAGTTCTCGTGCTGTTCCTACTTGGTTTCTTTCCACTTCGGTATAACGGAAGTCTTTAATAATATCAAGGCCTTCTTTCCTGAAAAGGAAGTAATGAGAATCCGAACCAAAACACACTGAAGCGTTGATGTTTGTAAGCACACTGACTTCTTCAAAGAAGTTTTCTATTTTGCCTCTTTCATAAGCTTCTCTTTGGTCTTGATAAGCACGTTCTCTAATCGCGTCATTTTTCTTTTCTGCGAGAGTGATGATAGTTTTTGCGCTATTACCATCTATTTGATAGAAGAAGGTGACAGTTTGATGACTATACTCTCTTACGTAATCGATATAGCTATAACCATCTTCATAAACACGGATTTCCGCGAATGGATAGACATAACCGTTCTGTGGTTCTAAGTCAACGTAGTACATTAAATAAGCACCATGTTCAGCATTTTCGTTCTTTTGAGAGATTGATTTATATGTTAATTCGTTCAATGCTTCTTTAATTTCAAGGCCTTCATCATGGAGATATTCATTCCTGTTATAGCCTTTCTTAGAACAACGGAAATGCGTCACCGATTCATCAGTGGCTCTTTCTAATACTTTCGCCACTGTTTTATATTTACGGGACTCAGGCATCGTGAATTCATTATCAAAGAAAGCACATGTGGTTAGAATCATAGAGACGACACCGATAGTGATAAAAATGCTACCAAATGTCACACGAGTGATTGGACCACCACGTCTTTCAGGTTTTCTTCTTAAACTTCTAATACCAAAAACTAATAAAGGAACTCCACCCGCTAAAAAGGCAAAGCAAAAGAGCATTAATATGACAAAGAGCATAATGTTTCCACCGCTCATACCATCATGAGCATCAGAAACGTGGTCATATGTTTCGTGACAAGCAGTGAGTAATAAGATTAAACCTGCAAAACCTATTGTCTTTAATCTTTTCATAGGGAGTTCTCCGTTTTCACTAAATTAGACAATAGCAAATAAATAAAACTGCTACAACAAATAATAATTCTTTAAATTAATAAATAAGAACAAGAGATATAAAAGTGTAAAAACTATTAAAACAATAATCTTAGTTAAGTATTTCTTTTTCCTAGCTTTATCAGTGAGTACACCAATGATTAAAAATAACCATGTGATGATAAATAAAGCACCACCACTGATTAAGAAGATAGGAATGATATTATGTGTAAAGTCATTTACTTCATTAGATGAGTTAATTAACTTGGCATTGAATGAATTCCAACTATCAAAGAACGCTTTAGCGTCTTTGTTGGTCCAAATCATAAAGACAGTAAATATTGATATAATGGCGGCTATGACAAACCAAATAAAAACGGAAAATATACCTGCAACTGCGAGGAAGACTGGTAAAACTAGCATTGCCGCCACTAACGCAGTAGCGATACACGCTAAAACTAGAAAGGATGTTGACCACTTACTAAGTGCTCTTCCTTTACGAGAAGCGTCTTTGTTATCTAATGGTTTTGGCACATTAGTTTCAGGTATTTGACTATGTGAATCATCCATATCCTTATTATAAGAAAAAATAGATGAATAGGGAATTTTATTAACTTATGATTATTGACGATAGAACTTTCTTTTATCGTTATACATATTTTCATCGGCTTCTTTGAGAAGCTTTTCGATGTCTTTTGAACTATTAGTCATCGCATAGCCGACCGCGAAAGAAATATCATTCTTTTTAGACTTTTTATGTAACTTAGCGATATAGTCGATGATTTGCTTTTCCTCAACGTTTCTTAAGATGACCACAAATTCATCGCCACCGACTCTAAAGATTTCATCTTCAGTAAAGGTACTGATTAAAGCATGCGCAGCGCGTCTAATGAGATTATCACCCGCGATATGACCTTCATTATCATTAACTTTCTTCAAGCCATTGATATCAAAGAACAATAAAGCCGTTGGAGCGTCTTCTAATTCTAAAATCTCATTCATGTAACTATTGAGTCTATTACGATTATATAAACCTGTTAAAACATCAATAGATGAGAGTTTGGTTAATTTATCTAAGAGTAAATGATTACCGATTTGTGAACCTAAGACAAAGGTGGTCATTTCTAAAATCTCTTTAATCTTTGGAGTGTCATCCGCTTTAAAGTCAGTGACCCACATATAACCTAATGAAGTATTACCTGATTTGAGTTTGAATAAGACAAGTGATTCGATATTGCTACTCACTAAAGATTCATACCAGGCTGGATTATTTTCCTTAATGAATTCCATGCCTTTTTCATCATCGATGATGATACAGTTACCATTTTTCATGATTAAATCATCCCATGTCTTAACTACATCATAGAAGGAATCATCAACATAGACTTTCATCCCTCTTCGATGACTATTTAATTCATAGTCTTCAGCGAGGATATCTAAACGTTTCTTATCATCATCCACTAAAAGGATGCAGCAGAATAAAGCATTACAAATCTTTCTAATTTCTCTAGTGACGTTCTTTAAAGAACCCTTAAAGTCAGCGGTATTAGATAACTGTAATGTCGTATTTAAAACTTGGCTATAAATATCATCGCTTGGATTAACTAGAAGTTCAGGATCAAAGACATCGTTTATTTCCATGATATATAAACAATAGGCAAGCTTTTCGTCTTCACATTCAATTGGAATGAATAACATATGCATCCAAACGTGGAAATGTTCCGGGTAAGCATATGAATGAAGTAGTTCCTTTTTAATCGCGGAACGATAACAGTATTCTTCAAAGTTAAGATTCTTTTCTAAATAGTCAGTGTAAATACTATTAGGAATAAAGACGTGCTTAGCGTAAAAGTCTGAATTAAAGGAGTTAACGTAAACATCGTTACCATCCACTATTCTGATTTCGCGATTGTTCTTTTCCTCTTTTTCAATAGAAACAACACAGGCTGTTTGTTTGAAACAGTTACAAAGTTCTCTAAAATTCATCATATTATTCACCCACTATAAAACATGTTTTATTGCACATTTGAATAATAACAAAATGAACGCCACAAAAGTGTCATACAAAAAAAGTCCTGATTTTCTCAGGACTTAATCTACTGTTTTGGTGGATCCGACGAGGATCGAACTCGCTACCTCCTCCATGCCATGGAGGCGCTCTCCCAGGTGAGCTACGGACCCACAGTGCGATATTTATTATACATTAATTCATTAATTAGACAATAAGAAATTATGAGTTTTCGTTGATAATCTTCCAATTGATGAATTCTTCTAGTATTTCATAGAGCTTAAGATATCTATCATTGATAGGTCCAACGTGTTCACCGAGTTCCATAACTTTGTTATCACTTGGATTATATAAATCCCAAGTTGGTAAACCTTCACCATTTGGATTACCATTTTTAGCAAAGTTAGTCCAATAAGAGACCATGGTTTCCGCTAAAGCGAGGTCGGTATCGTTATAACAATATTTGCGGCTGGTGTTTTTAACATTGCCATATGCATAGATAAGTTCGCCGGCATGATAATTGCCATGGTAACCATTTTCTTTAGTGAATTGATAGCGGTAAACAGGTACACCATTTTGATAAGCCATATTTGACCAGGAGTGATGTGGTTGGATAAACCAATAAACAGAAAAGACTTCATTAAAGACATTAAAGGCGTCTTTTTTGATTTCTTCTTCATAAAGATTGTAAATCTTTTGCGCGGTTTCTTTATTAAATGTCTTTTCTAATCTAGATAAGATATTACCTTTATTCGTTGGGTTAAATAAATAAGTAGGAACAACGAACGCATCAGCTTCTTTAACGTTGTAGCCGTTTAATAATATTTCTTCATTATTTTCTTTATTTAAATAGACATCATATGGATCTTTAGTTAAGGCATAACCATCAAGAGTCATGGATGGGTTTTCATATTTAGTATTTACGATTTTAGAAGCACTGACTTTTCTTAAGTCTTCAATAGAGGAACACCTTTGTTCTTTCATGATCTTTTGTCCGACTTCTTGCGCGTCTTTCATGGTGCGGTATGTATGTGGTGCTTTTTTAACCACTAAGGAACTAGATTCACCAATCGCTCTTTTAAATAAGCCTTTGGCTAATGGAGATGTACATATAGCGGAGATACTAGAAGAACCAGCACTTTCTCCAGCAATCGTAATGTTATCTTTATCGCCACCGAAATAGGCAGCGTTATCATTGACCCATTTAAGCGCCATAATTTGATCTAATAAACCATAGTTACCAGTTGTGTGATTTGGAGATTCTTTAGCTAAATCAGGATGAGCAAAATAACCAAAAACACCTAAACGATATTGGATGGTAATCATAATGACTCCACGCTTAGCAACTTCTTCACCGTTGATATCATCATTAGCGCTTGTACCAGTAGTTAAAGAACCACCATGAATATAGAACAAAATTGGCAAATTAGTGGACACGTTACTTGGTTTCCAGATATTTAGGTATAAGGAATCCTCACTCATATTCTGTACTGGATACATCTTATAATCAGGATGCCAACCCTTTTCAGAATAGATGTCCACTAAGGAGTTAATAGCGGCGGGTTTATCTGGTTGCATGCTTTTAGGGGCAAACTTATCGCATTCTCTAACACCGGACCAATTATCTAGTGGTTGAGGTTCTTTCCATCTTAATTCCCCCACTGGTGCTTTAGCGTATGGTATACCAGCGTAGACTTCGACACTTTTATCTTTATTAAAGACACCTCTAATATCGCCGTTAGCTAAATGCATGACTTCAGTGTGTTCTGGGTTTTTGACTTTGACTGCACTTTTGGCCTCGACAGTTGGTTTGGCTAAAGGCAAAAGAATAAGGTTTAAAAGAACAAAAGAAACCCAAGGAATAAACTTAAAAAGTTTTCTTTTATTACTAACGTAAACAACGGAACCTAATAATAAAGCAATATTAATAACGGATAATACAAGGATAATGATTGGTCCATTGGCTAAATCTAAATAGAAAATGACTAACGCACTGACGACTAGTGCGAGGATGAGTAATAACACTAATGGGATAATTCTTCTTTTCTTCATAGGGGTATTTTAGCATTAATAAACTAAATTAATAAATAAACGCACTAAAAAAGGATTCAACTGAATCCTCTTTCATCTATTTTGGCGCGCTTGAGACGATTTGAACGCCCGACTTCTTCCTTAGGAGGGAAGCGCTCTATCCAGCTGAGCTACAAGCGCGTGACAAATTATTTATTTGTCGTAGCCGTTTGGGTTTTTAGATTGCCATCTCCAGGAATCACGGCAAGCATCTTCGATAGTAAGTTTGGTCTTAAAACCCATTTCTTCGTAAGCTTTGCTTACTTCAGCATAGTTTTCATCAACATCGCCAGGACGTCTTGGGCAGATGACATATGGAAGTTTCATGTTATTAGCCTTTTCAAATGCTTTAACGAGTTCCAAGACTGATGTACCTCTACCTGTACCTAAGTTATAGATCACTAAACCTGGTTTTTGTTCGAGTTTCTTTAAAGCACATAAATGGCCGTGGGCTAAATCGACAACGTGGATATAGTCTCTAACACCGGTGCCATCCACTGTTTTATAGTCATTACCATAAACGTTTAAGTGAGGACGTTTACCCACTGCTACTTGTGTGATATATGGCATTAAGTTGTTTGGGATACCATTTGGATCTTCACCAATTAAGCCACTTTCATGAGCGCCGATTGGGTTGAAGTATCTTAAGATAGCGATATTCGCTTCCTTATGTTCTTTAGCGTAGTCTTTTAAAAGATACTCGATATCTAACTTTGTTTGACCATATGGGTTAGTGCAGCCACCCACTTTATCTGTTTCTTTAAGTGGGACGTGTTCAGGGACGCCATATACTGTCGCAGAGCTAGAGAAGACTAAGTTAGTCACTTTGAATTCGTCCATGAGTCTAAGTAAGACCTTACTACTACCAACATTGTTATCAAAATATAACTGTGGTTTAGCGACTGATTCCGCCACACTCTTAAGACCCGCAAAGTGAATGATATCAGTGATGTTTTCTTTTTGGAAAACTGCTTTTAACTTTTCATAATCACAAACATCAACTTCATAGAATCTTGGTGTTTTACCCGTGATTCTTTGAATTCTATTTAAGACTTCTGGTTTGGAATTAACATAGTTATCAACGATAACGACATCATAACCATTATTTAATAATTCAACGACTGTATGGGAACCAATGTAACCTGTTCCACCGGTAACTAAAATAGCCATAAATAACCTCCGTTAGCCAAATATATATTTTACTTAATAAGCGCCAGGAATTCATCTTCGTTTAAAACGGTAATTCCAAGAGCTTGTGCTTTATCTAATTTACTGCCTGCTTCTACACCAGCGATAACAACATCAGTGGCTTTAGAAACAGAACCCGTCACTTTAGCGCCTAAATTTTCAAGTAATTCAGTGGCCTCTTTTCTACCATAACTAGATAACGTCCCGGTTAAAACCACTGTTTTGCCTGAGAAATAGGAGTCCGCAGCAGAGACTGTTGAACCCTTATATTCAAAGTTCACATTTTGCGCTTTTAAAGCATTAACTGTTTCCATATTTCTTTCATCAGCGAAGAAGTTAACAATACTTCTAGCGACGACTGGACCAACATCAGCGATTTCTAATAACTCTTCTTCTTTCGCAGCAATTAAGTTATCGATATTCATATATTTTCTCGCTAATGTTTTAGCCATCTTTGCGCCGACTTCTTTAATACCTAAACCAAAGAGAACTCTTTCTAAGGAATTAGCCTTACTATTTTCAATAGCCTGGATTAAGTTATCCACTGATTTAGATTTCCAACCATCTAAAGAAATGATTTCTTCACGATGTTCATATAAAGAATAGATTTCACTAACTTTTCTAAAGAAACCTTGGTTAAAGAATTGCTCCGCCACTCTTTCACCTAAGCCCTCAATATCCATCGCATCTTTACTAGAGAAATGGATAATGGATTCAATCTGTCGAGCGTCACAGTGTGGATTTAAGCAGAAATGCATTGCATCTTTCTTCACTAATGGCGAACCACAGACTGGGCAGTTATTAATCATAGCAAACGGGATTTCTGTACCCACTCTTCTATCTACGACTGGTCTAACGACTTCTGGAATAACATCACCCGCTTTACGGATGACCACAAAATCACCAATCTTTAAGTCTTTATCTTTCACAAAATCTTCATTATGAAGAGTGGCTCTTTGGACTACTGATCCCGCGACTCTCACAGGAGTTAAAACTGCATTAGGGGTAATCTTACCAGTTCTACCAACAGTGAAGATAATATCTTCTAATTTAGTAATCACTTCTTCAGGTGGGAATTTATAAGCAATCGCCCATCTTGGGGTTTTCGCTGTATAACCAAGCTTGTCATATAATGACATATCATCAACTTTAATGACAATACCATCGATATCATAAGCTAAGCTTGGACGTTTTTCGGTATATTCATCAATGTATTTAAGCACTTCATCAATGCCGTTACATAATCTTCTTTCTGGGTTGGTTTTAAAACCAAGAGAGTCCGCCATTTTGAGTGCTTCACTATGGTATCTAATACCAAAATCAGCAGCGTTAACAAAGTAATACCAGAAGGCATCTAAACCACGGGAAGCAGCAATTGAACTATCTAATTGTCTAATACTACCAGCGGCAGCGTTTCTCGCGTTAGCGAATAATGGTTCACCCGTTTGTTCTCTTTCTTTATTAAGTCTTTCAAGTGACTTTTTAGGCATGAAGACTTCGCCTCTAATTTCAAAGTCTTCATTCAAATTGATGTGGGATGGTATCGATTTAATTGTCATGACGTTAGCGGTCACATCTTCACCAGTAGTGCCATTACCTCTAGTTGCAGCGTACTCTAAATTACCTTTGTAACTTAATGACATACCAAGACCATCAATCTTCATTTCCGCCATATAGGTGACTTTATCTAAGCCTGTAATTTCTCTGACTTTCTTATCAAAGTCTCTTAAGTCGTCTTCATTAAAAGCGTTAGCTAAAGAAAGCATCATTCTTTTATGAGTGACTTCTTTAAATTTATCTTGAACAATGCCACCGACTCTTTGAGATGGGCTTAAAGGAGAACGATATTCAGGATTATCGTTTTCTAACATGATTAATTCCTGCATTAAGCGGTCATATTCCGCATCAGATACAGAAGGATTATCTAATACATAGTATTCGTAGTTGTATTTTTCTAATAGATTACGAATCTCGTCTATTCTTTCCTTAACACTCATGCTTCGTGTCCTCCCTTAGAAACACTTGGGTGTGTTCCTAAAATTGATTTCTCTCCGTGTTCTTCGAAATTGACTTTGATGATGTCGTCACCTTCTAAGGCCACAACAACACCTTTACCAAGTTTTTTATGAATGACAATATCACCAACTTTCCAATCAGTGACGTCATTTCTGACATCATCAAATATTGGAGTGCTTGGTTTCTTTTCTTCTTTTTCAAAGTCTAAATGATCACCATCATCAAAATGATAAACCTTTGGTCTTTGGAATGGGGAACGTTGGGTACTAGCGAAGATATTATCTCTATTCTGCACCACTTCATTACCAGATTCTTTTAAGAATTGTGAAGGTATTAAGCTACCTTGTAAAACATATGAATAGTCCATCGCTAAGGTGAGATAGAGTTTCTTCTTTGCTCTAGTCATTGCGACATAGGCTAATCTTCTTTCTTCTTCCATCGCGATATAGCCACCTTCAAGCATCGCTCTTTGGTTAGGGAAAACACCTTGGTTAAATCTTAAAACAAAGACAACGGGGTATTCTAAGCCTTTTGCTGTATGGACGGTCATTAAGGTCACATGGTCACCATCAACGATTTCATCTTGTGCGCTTAATAAGGCAATATTTTGTAAGTATTCATCAAAGGTGGATGATGGATTGTTCTTTAAATAGTGACGGATATCTTCAAATAAGGCTTTAACGTTTTCAATACGTTCATCACCATCATCTTCTTTTCTTAAGTGTTCTTGATAGCCCACTGACCAAATCATATCTTCTAAGATCTTAGAGAAGACTTCTTCGTTCTTTTTGATATCTTCTCTCGCAATATCGATAAGCTTGACCATGGATTTTAATGAATTAATTAAAGATGTTTTGATTTCAGAATCATTTGGATCGACATCTTGAATGTATTCATACATGGATTTATTAGCGAGACTAGCTTCATTCTTTAATAAGTTTTCTGAAGTCTCACCAAAACCTCTCTTCGGCACGTTAAGAATACGTGAGAAAGAGATATCGTCTTTGGTATTAACGATTAAATGGAAATAGGCTAAGACGTCTTTAATTTCTCTTCTTTGATAGAACTTTGTACCACCAAAGATCTTATATGGTATTTGATAACGGGTAAGAGCCGCTTCAAAGTCCATTGTGATATAGCTAGAACGATATAATAAAGTGATATCACTATAGTTATAACCACCATAATCTTTAAGCTTTTTAATCTCTCTAGCGACATAATCCGCTTCTAATCTACCTGAAGGCGAACAGTTAACGGTAATTGGTTCACCACCTAACTCATTAGTGTATAAGTTCTTAGTGACTCTGAGTTTATTATGGGCAATGAGTTTATTCGCTGCGTTTAAGATATTTTGTGTACTACGATAGTTTCTATCCAAAACGATAGTAATCATATCGAGGTAGCGTTTATTTAAATCTAAGATGATGTTTTGATTAGCCCCTCTCCAGGTATAGATTGTTTGGTCTGGATCACCCACGACATATAAGGAGGTGTATGGCTTTTGAAGTAAGCTAATCATCTTCCATTCAGTATCGTTTGTATCTTGGAATTCATCGATTAAGATATGGTCAATCTTTTCTTGCCACTTCATACGAATATCAACGAAGTTCTCTAAGATATAGTTTGTTTGAAGCAATAAATCATCGAAGTCTAAGGAATAGTTTTTATATTTCTCGTCTTCGTAGATTTGATAAATCTCTAAACATGTCTTTTCATCTTCAAATTGTTGATTGACGATTTTTATATCATCAGGATATTTACCTAATAGCTTTTGTTTACCAATATAACCTAAGGCTTTGCTAACAATCTTATCGCCTCTTTTAAAACCCATTGTCGCAGCAATGTCTTTCACTAATTTGGTTTGGTCTTCTTCATCTAAGATGGTGAAAGAAGCAGGGAAACCTAAAACAGATATTTCATGACGTAAGAAATAGGCCGCGAAACTATGGAATGTTCTAATTGTTAAATCTTGGCTCATTTGTGGAAGCATCTTATCCACTCTTGATTTCATTTCATTAGCGACTTTGTTAGTGAAAGTAATCGCTAAGATTTTCCATGGTAAAACATGCATTTCACTAATGAGATAGGAAATACGATATGTTAAAACACGTGTCTTACCACTTCCCGCACCAGCAATGATACGGACGTGTTGGGCTTCAGTAGTGACAGCCTCAAATTGATTTTCGTTTAATTCGTTTTGATAATTCATATATTGTTAACAATATATTAGCAAAGAAAAGCACGTACATGCAATATTTATGTCATTCTTTTATCGATAAGAAAAGTTAAACACTTATCGATACCCGCAATATTTTTAATCACTGTTTTACTTTCTATTTCTAGGATTGTGGGAGTGCCTAATATACTTAGTTCCGTAATATCCGTAGTATTTTCGATGATTTCCCTTGAAATTGGGACTTCATTTTTTCGGGTATTAATGAAGTAAGTTACTAAAATATCACTTTTCGCGAAATCTATGATTTCATCCATCATATCGTGACAATGACCACAGGTTTCAGAATAAACAAAAATGATGTAGTGATTTTCTTTTTGATTCAAGGCTTCTAACCAAGGAATCTCTTTGTTTTTGATGATTTCTTCTTGTTCGACGATGTTTTTGTTATTCGTGGTTTCTCTTATTGGTGAGCAAGAGACCACTATCGCTAGACTCGTTAGCGAAACGAATAGCAAACGAGATGTCATAACAAAAGTATAAGAGTTTTTAGTATTTTTGTTCACAAAAAATGTAAAATATTTATATGGCGCTTTTTAGCAAAAAGACATCATTAGTCCATAACATTACTTATATGGCCATCATGACGGCAATAAATGTGGTTTTTATTGTCCTTGATACCTTTGTGCCTTTCGCCATGATTTTGCTTATTTTATTACTACCATTCGTCAGTGCGGTAGTTTCTTATTTTTGTCAAAAGAGATACTACATTATCTACGCTGTAGCGAGTGTTGGCTTATGTTTGATATTCAATATCGCTGATACGATTTTCTATATTGTTCCAGCGGTAGCGTCTGGCTTTGTTATTGGTCTACTTTTAGATAAGAAGTTTAATCCTTTCTGGATGATCTTATGCTCCACTTTAATTGAAGTGGTTTTAACTTATGCTTTTATTCCATTAATCAACTTATTAAGCAATGCGGATATCGTTTATACTTTCCTCACTATTTTCAAATTAAATGATTTCCCATATAAAGAAGAATTAATGCATTTATTCATCCTCTTTATTGCTTTAACTCAGTGCTCATTAACACACTTTGTTTTATTAACGGAAATTAAGAAAATTGGTGTGGAAACCAATACACGTGTTAACTCTTTTATTCCTTATATAGTAGGAGTGTTAGCCTGTATAAGCCTCGCTTTAATATTCGCTTTCACCTATCGTCCACCTTCCTTAGCGCTCATCGCTTTATCGTTCTATTTTGGGATCTTTTTACTCTTTAATATCATTCCTTGTAAGAAACCAGTTATCTATGTCATCTTGGGTTTAACTACATTAGCGATGTTTATCCTATTTGTGATTTTCTTTACAAAAATAAGTAAACCAATGGGCTTTATGCTCTTTGGTTTATTCCCTCTTGGAATTGCCGTCACAAGTTTCTTTCAAAACTATTTGCTAAATAGTGACTCTAATATTTAAAATAATATTACTATGGTAGATTTACTAAAGGCGTTCGGACGCGGTATCTTATATGTCATTTTGTGCCCATTCTTCCTCGTAGTTTTGGCACTTTTCGCAGTGATTGGCCTTTTAGCGTTTATTTTCCAATTATTTAAATCCATTTTCTACTTCTTTACTGGTCAAAAGTTCTTCCCTGAACTTCCTGAAGATAAAGAGTTACGTCTACAAAAAGAAGCGGAAGAAGCCGCGAGAAATCCTCAACCAGCTCCAGCGCCTCAACAAGCTCCACAAAGTAATCC
>CAMKQK010000015.1:0-21793 GCA_946414915.1 uncultured Caryophanales bacterium | reverse complement strand
TCTGAGGCTGGCTTACTAAATAGAGGTGATTATCACTTTTATGCTGATTTTTCGAATGATACTAGGCTTTATTTGAACAAGGATGTTTTGAATTCTTCTTTAGAGAAAGAAACAATCGAAAAAGCGGTATTTGGATACTCCAATGCAAATGGTGTTTCTGTAGCATGGTCGCAAACCATTCCAGGGTCTAGCGGTGGCCATTGGGGTGCGGCCTATACTGGCACAGGAACATTTGTCACCCCTTCACATAATAGTGATAATTCAATAACTACATACAACGTTAACGCCCGTGAATTATATATTTTGAACTTTGGTATTAGTGGCACTTTAAGTAAACCGGCTCACGAGTATTTTTCCGTTACTTATCGCACATCTGATCGCTTTGTAAAATCTGTTTATTACCGTGAGCAAGGAAATGATGTTTATCTTTACCTCATGTTCAACGATATTCCTTCCAAGGATTCTTCTTACGATATCGAGGTGCGAAATGGTGTTTCTTATCATCGCTATAAATTTGTCGTTGATGCTTCACAACTCCCTATTTCAGTAAGTAGAGCGGTTTTAGGTACTAGCCTTACCTATGTGACCATTGCTAATTATATAAATTCTATTGAGTATAGCCATGAGATTTATCCTTTTAGGGATATTTATGAATGGAAAACACAAGGAGATATTTTGCCAAGATGCATGATTTATAACCTTTATGCTTATGAATTAAAAGCAAGTAATTATCCATCCACATTCGATAGAGAAAATATCTCTCTTGATATCGGTAGTGTAACAGGTTTCTCTTATTCTCTTGATAACAAGCAATTTATCCAAATTGGAAGCAGTTATTATATCTTGTCTCAACCATTCGATTTCCTTTCATTTGATAGTAATGCCGTTCCACATTTGGGCTTTACCACTCAAACAGATATTATTGCGAAATCAATCGCTAATCCATCAGTCACTATCGAATTAGACAACGCTTATGATATCCGTTTTAACAAATATAAAAATAATCAATATAAGAAGATTAACGCAACTTATACAATAACTATCGGCGATGATACTTTCTATGTCATGGATAAAATATCATTTATTGATGAAAACGAGGAGTATATGTATCGTACTCCAATACCTGGTGAAGACTTCTCAATTTTGTTCCAATAAAACTTAAAACTTTTTTAGCAGTTATCGCACTTTTCTTTGTCTAATTAGTGAAAGCAACCTTTGTGCTGCTTATTTCTAGGAGGCTAAAGAAATGAAGAGAATTCGTAAACTATCATTAACCGCCACCTTTTTATCATTACATTTATTAGTGGGCTGTGCGGGAGCAACGCGTAGCTATCATAGTTCTAAATCACCATACGAATACGATCCATCCTATAATCCAGGGGATAAAATTGATCCAATTAAAGTATTTGACTATTTCATTGATGATGGTTATCCAGACCCATTGTCTTTTGAAGTGAAAGAATTAAATACTTCACCTTTCTATTTAGATGAGAATCAAAACATCATTGATAGAAATAATGTTCAAGTCTTAAACGCTGGTGCGGCTTTATATCTATATGATGTTAATAACGATGGTTTTCGTGATTTTTGTGTGACTGAGCAATCCTCAAGTGGTGCATATTGCACCTCCTTAAAGGTTTATGACTATCAAAATAAGGAAGAAATATTAAGCTATCAAGAAGCGGGTAGATTTAATTACTATTTTGAAATTAATAATAATAAATTAGGTGTTTTTAAAACACATGGAAAATATAACGAATCCCGTTATGGTGAAGGCGTCATTAATTATGTCTATAAAGATCATATTAAGTGGGATAATATCTTTGATATTAAGAGTATTGATGTTGATTTCACTTACGCTGATCCAGACCATACAGAAGTAAGAATTAGAAATAACAATAATCTCATTTACACCAGTGTGAATAAGATTTCTACTTATTTACTTTCTTTAGATGTAAAAGGCACAAATCAAACTATCTATCCTGATGATTTCTATGCGCCTATTTCATTTATCTCCAATAGTGATAACGTTGTGATTTCTAATCCTTTAAAAGATAAGCCGTTTACTTATGCTTTATATTTTATGGGTAACGAAGATAGCTATAGTGTAGAGATGAACTTCTCAGGCATATCTAAGACTTTGTTTTTTACTGCTGAACCCGATTCCTCGAGTCCATTCGTCAATTTAAATCTTAGCAATCTTCTTTCTTGGGCGTCAGAAGTCACTCTTCCAAATATTGAAGAAATTGCGATTAAAGAAGAAAAACTTGGTAGTTCTATTCCAGAATCAAGTCGTGGAATTGGTACTTTATATGAATTCACTGACGATAGTAACTCTTCTATATTAGAAGAATACTTCGATGAAGTGCTCTTTGAAGTAGATGAAGAAGATTTCAATAGTGACGATTTAACAAATTACACCTATATCATCACAACTGATGAAGGCGAATATGAGTTTGAAGGAAAAGGTAATCTCTTCTTTGTGGGTGACCGCTGCTTTATGGCGAGAAAACCACTAGAACTTAACCGTTTCTCCGCGAATCAAACTAGCTATTTCTTTGACCGCAAAGTACAAGTTATTTCTATGGTTCCATGTGAGGAAGGTAAATCCACTAAAACAATTACTAATCCAGAAGATATCGTTTTAAGCAAAAAGCTCGCTTTAAACGAAAGTATTGTTGACGCTTGTTTCACCTTCAATATTAGAGGGGCTACCTATTACGTATTAAACAATAAAAAGTTCCTTGATAGTAGTGCGCGTTACGTTTATGAAATTACTTCAGAAACTGACTTCTCATCGCTCTTTTTGAACTAATCTGATACTTATTATCTTATTTATAAATTAATTTATAGACAATTATAATGACTGAGCATATAATTGTTTTCAGAGTGTATTAAGTGTATTAATGCATACACTGGTAAGGAGTCGCTTATGTTATCGATTAAAAACCTCACAAAAGTTTATAAAATCAAAGGTGGTAATGATACCTTAGCCCTTGATAAAGTTAATATCGATTTCCCAGAAAAAGGGATGGTTTTCCTTTTAGGTAAATCCGGTTCTGGTAAATCCACGTTATTAAACCTCATCGGTGGTTTAGATTTCCCAAGTGATGGTGAAATCATCTTAAAAGGTAGAAGTAGTAAAGACTTCTCTCAATCTGACTTTGATAGCTACCGTAATACTTATATCGGTTTTATTTTCCAAGAATATAATATTCTTAATGAATTTAACGTCGAACAAAACATTGCTTTAGCCATTGAACTTCAAGGTAAGAAAGTTTCTAAAGAAGCGGTGGAATCCTTACTCGAACAAGTTGACTTAACTGGATATGGTAAAAGGAAACCAAATACACTTTCTGGTGGTCAAAAACAAAGAATCGCTATTGCGAGAGCTTTGATTAAAGAACCAAATATCATCATGGCCGATGAACCAACCGGCGCCCTTGATAGTAAGACTGGTGAACAAGTCTTTGAAACATTAAAGAAATTATCCGCTGATAAATTAGTTATTGTTGTCTCTCATGACCGTGATTTCGCAGAGAGATTTGGTGACCGTATCATCGAACTTAAAGATGGTAAGATTCTTTCTGACCAAACCAAGCATCTCGTCGAATCAACACCTATTAGTGACAACGTCACTATTATTAATGAACATGCGATTAAGATTAATGACGCTAAGAAGTTAACAAAGAAAGATTTTGATCAACTCTACGAATCAATTAAGAATAGCGATGGCAAGGTCTTCATCAGTAGTGGTGAAAACGCTGATAAATCCATGAAAGTGGCCCGTATCTCTGAAGATGGTAAGAGTGACGAATTTAAAGAAACCGATAAAATCGAACTCAAACAATATGATGCATCTAAGACGACATTTATCCGTTCTAAGATGCCAATTAATAAATCAACAAAGATGGGCTTAAGCTCTCTTAAAACCAAGCCTGTTCGTTTAGTGTTTACCATGCTCTTAAGCGTTATTTCTTTCACGATGTTTGGCGTGGCTTCTGCTTTAATGCTTTATAGCCCAAGTCATACTTATAGTGAAGCTTTAAAAACTACTGATTACACAAGTGAGAGATTAAGCAAGCACGCCAAAGGTAAACAAATCGATCAATCTTTTGATGAAAACGGCAATATGACTTATGAAAGCTCTTATCAAACCACAGAGCAAACACCTTTTGGTGTTGAGGAAATTAAAAAGCTCAACAATAACAAAGCTGGTTTAGTTTATATTCCAATTGGTGAGTTAGGTAGTCCCGCTGGTTTCCAAGCCGCTAAGATGAAAAATAAAGCGAATTTCTATGGCACTTATTACCGTATTAAATACCTCTCTGATGCAAGTGAAGAAGATTTTAATAAATTAGAATATCACTTAGACGGTAAATTCCCCGTTAATAAAGATGAGGTTCTTTTACCAAAGGTATTCGGCGAGATGTTAGTGGATTCTGGTTATTTCTCTAATAACAATTATCTAGAACTTATTGGTCAAAAAATCTCCTTTAATATTTCTAAGCTCAGCAATGAAATGCTTATTTCTGGCTTCTATGATGCAGGCGAAGTTGACACTAAATACTTTGAAATTTGTAATGAAACTACAAACTTAAATCAACAAGAGATTAATAATCTTAAAGAAGATTTAAATGACTATTTCACAAACTCTTTTAACTCTGTCGCCTTTGTTAATAAAGAATGCTATGAAAAAACCATCGGTATTTATAACACCGGTAACAACAATAACCATTATGTTAATTCGTATTATCGTCGTGGCATTAGAATCGGTGAAAAATATGTGACCGAATACGAAGTGTCAACTGAAGAATCATCTAGCTGTTTTACCGATGAAACACTTAAAACAGAAGGTAAATACTTTAAGTTCTTTGATTTAAATGGTAACCCAATTGAAAACGTGACCATTAATAGTGGAGAAGCCTATCTTTCCTATATGTACGCTAACGAAGTAGCGTTCCGCACCAGAACTTCATTATTAAACTTCTTCTTTGATTTACCTTATGGTGGATCTAATATGATTCGCTACATGCCAACATACCAAGCGTTCTGTAGTAGCAATGAAGAAATGATTGATCAAATTAGAATGGGCTTATGGAACGGGGAAGTTGATGAATGTATCGATTTCTTCAATTCATACAAAGAAGAATTCAATAAAGCCTGTAAAATCGAACTATTTATCCATGAATATTGTTCAAGTGAAAACTTCAATAATCTAGCACAAGAAGATAAACAGTTATTCAATAAAGCACTAGGCTCTAATAATGGGGCGTTAACTAGCGAAGAAATCGACGCTGTTTATCAAATCCTCGACAATAATTTTGATAAAGCTGATGCTTGTAAAAACTATTTACCGTCTTTATATCTCGATACGGTATGCACCTACATAGAAGAAATCCGTGACGATATTATGTACAATCATTCTGATATCAAGGTTCTTCTCAATAAAGACTATCATAATTGGAGCGATAGTGACGTGACATTAGTCATCAATTATTTAAATGAACACTGCCAAGGCGGATTATCGTTAAACGGAGACTGGCAAACAAAACTTAAAGGCTATACTTTTAAGGATTATGAACCAACCCCAGAAAGCGTTTTCAAAGTGGATAATAACGCTAAGTTATATTACAAAACTTATTCAGGCGAATCTGGAGAAATCACAATAGCAGGTTTCTATGAAAGCGATAGAAATAATAATTACACTTTCTTCTTAAATAAAGCATTCCTTGATTCTCTCTCTTTAGAAGATGATTATAACCGTGGTAGCACTTGGTATAGTGAATTCGTGACAAAATATCAAAAACCAGCGGACGAACGTTATGGTTATGTCATGGTCAAAAGTAATTTCTCTGAAGAACAAATTAGACAAATGCTAAAGTGCGAGTACGCTAACGCGGAATATCGCTTAAATAGCATTCGTTACCAAAGCGTGTCCTTCATCGTTGAAATGATTAACACTTTGAAAAATATCTTCTTATGGACTGGTGTAGCGTTTGGTGTCTTTGCCGCTCTCATGATGCTTAACTTCATCACAGTTTCCATTGCTTCTAAACAAAAAGACATTGGTATCTTACGTGCTATCGGTGCAAGAAAGAGTGATGTCTTCAAGATTTTCTTTGCAGAATCATTGTTCATTGCCACAGTCTGTAGTGTCTTATCATTGATCTTTACAGTTACCGCTGAGTTCTTCTTAGATAGGTACTTTGTAAGCGAGATTGGTATCTCGATTATGCAGTTCAGTTTAGCGACTGTTGGTCTAGTAATTGCGGTCTCGTTAGTGATTGCAGTAATTGCGACAATTATCCCAGTACTACATTCATCTAAGAAACCTCCAGTCGAATCGATTAGAGCCTTATAAAATAAGTCCTCAGGGCACTGCCTTGAGGATTTTTATTTTCTATTGTTGAAAATGCTGGAACACTTCTATAGAATAGAACTATCAAAGTAAAGGAATTTTTTTATGAAAACAAAAAGACTTTTAGTGCTTTCTGCTGTTTTAGGGCTCACAATCTGTGGTTGCTCTGGCAATCGTAGTGGTAACAGCGAGAAAAGCTCTGAACCAAAATTTGAACCTGCTGTTGCTCCAACAATGGAAGTGAATTTCCAAGCCATTGAAGATACATGTATGGTTCCTGACTACGTCAAAGCATATATTGACGCTATGCACGAACAAGAAGGTAGAATTACCTACCCACACCGTGTCAGCAATTTATTCTGCAACATGGACTGGGAAACCGCTGCTAAACAAAGCGATAAGGGCGATGGTACAAAATACGATGACGATCATTCCGGTGGTGTTGACGTTTGTCAAATGTTAAATCGTAACCAAAAATACGAAAACGTCCCAATCGAACTCAAATGGGATAAAGCTGATAAAGATTTCAGCGATGCTAAAGTTGTCTTCTGGAGTAAAGCAGACTTAAGCGATAAGCGTGAAGTTAGTGTTGCCGCTGATGGTGCTTCCGCAAAATTACCAAACTTATTCCGTAATACTAAGTATTATTATCAATTAGTTAAAGGTAACGAAGCTTCTCAAATGAAGAATTTCGTCACTGAAGACTACACAAGAATGATTACCATGGGTGACATTTCTAACGTCCGTGATATGGGTGGTTATATGACATCTTATGGTGTTCCAACAAACCAAGGTTTAATCTACCGTGGTGGTGAAATGGCTCCTAAAGCTTTCAATGATGGTGGTAACTCACACAGCAAGAACTGGACAGATGCCGCTCAAGAAGTCCAAAAAGACGTCATGAAGATCGGTCTTGAATTAGACTTAAGAACAAAATCTGGTTCTGGCTCTATGACTGGTTCCCCATTAGCATGGGAAGGCCAATGGGCTGCTCCAAACCATAACACTACATTAGACGAAGCTATTGCAGCGGGTAATAAAGAAGGCGAAGACGCCAGAGCACAATATGTGAGATGCGCTATCAACTCTTTCGATAAATTCATCACTGATGAAAATAGAAGTAGTGAAGCTGAAAACAAAGATAGAAACTTAGTTAAAGAAATCTTTGAATACTATGCCCAAGCTGATAAACAACACGTTTATTTCCACTGCTGGGGTGGTGCTGATAGAACTGGTGTTACCGGTTTCTTACTCAACGCTATCTGTGGTGTGAGCTACACCGATGCAATCATCGACTTCGAATTAACAACCTTAACAAATAACAAGAGATGCCATATGCACAATTCTCAAAATGCTCATATGCCAAAATTCTTAAACTTATTCGTTACTGGTCATACATTTGAAAGAGATGGTCAACAATTCGAATATAAATTCGAAGAAGAAAAGACACTCCGTTACAATGCTGATAATTTATTAAAGGCCATGGGTGTTGAACAAGAAACACTTGAAAAGATCCGTGGTATCATGCTTCCAGGCTATGCCGAAGGCAAATTAACAGAAAACGAAATGGTCAACAAAGGTTGGCAATAGACTTCTCTCGTTAAACTAAACAAAAATCAACGCTGAAAAGGCGAAAAAAGAAATTAAAAAATAGGCAAGTCTCGTCGGCTTGCCTTTTTATTTATCATAGTGATAAACTAATAGCATGAACGAAAAAGTGAATAATAACGAACTTACTGAAAAAGAGATTAAAGAACAAAAGATCGCGGAAAAAGAAAACCAAATCTTAAGGTTTTTAGTGCCAATCGTTGGTGCGGTTGCCTTTATCCTTGGCTTATTAGGCTTTATTTTAACGATTAACGATGGAAAACCAGGCATTACTATTTTCTATATCATCCTCTTCGTTTTCGGCCTATTTGGTGTCCTTTATGGAGTTTTATTACTCATCCGTAAAAAGAAACCAGAATTCTTAAAGAAGAAAAAAGCCGAGAAAGAGGACACCCTTCTCGACTAGTTCTTTTTCTTAAGCAAATAATCTTTAGTGATATCAAAGAGCATCTTCTTAACGACTGCTCTTTTTTCTTTGGAAGTATTCTTCCATTCTTCTTTAATATCCCCAAAGCGAGAGATGAAGAATGATAAGAGATCTCTTTCGCCAGGAAGCTTTTCAACTTCGAGCCTTGCTAAGAAATCAAATATCGTATCGATGAAGTCTTTCTTTCTCTCTTCATCATAATTAGAAAGAGCGTAGTTGATGGTATCGACAATGCGTGTACTTCTTTCTGTGTATGCGCTTTTATAGATAAAAGAATGGTCGTATAGTTCCCAAGAGAATGCATCATGTTGGAAAAGTAAGGCGTTTGAAGACGCTACGATGGCTTTACGACGATATTCATGCATTAAACGTCCAATAATGGATTCATCTGGTGTGTAATCATGAATTAATGTATCGATTGCTTTATAGTTATTGTCATACGCTAAAGCGGGAAAGTTAGGGGCATCAAAAGAGTAGATGCCTAATAACTTATTTTTCTTTTTCAAAGATTTAGCCGCACTGATGGCTAAGCGTCCACCTTTGGAGTGACCACCAACATAAAACTTTTTGAAGAAAAAGAAGTAAGCAATCTCATTTAAATAATTAATGGCTTCAACTTCACTTGGAACCATTTCTAGATAAGCCATGTTAAAGTCTTCTTTCCAACCTAACGTAGTGGAATCAGTACCACAGAAAGAGACATAGGCAAAATCTTTAAGAATTAATGTGACTGCTTGAAACTGCTTTTCTGCTTGCTTATCATGGATCTTTCTAAACCAGGCAAATTTAATACCTTTAAACCTATTAGATAAACAAATAGTCTTGGTCATTTCAATATATTTTAATTTTCTTTCAGGAGTGTTACGCGCTGGTTCATACTCATCAATTCTTTTTAATAAGTCTTCACTAGAGTAGATAGTTTTTTGATTATTTAACTCATCAAAAGGGAAGTAAGAAACCATCGCTAAAAGAAGAGCGTCCACTTCGTTAAATGGTAGTTCTTTGAAGTCTACTTTTTGATATTTATTAAGGTAATCTAAAACTTGCATGTTTCTATCTTAACATAGCAAAAGAAAAATGCTCTTATTTTTAGTTACAAAAAATAAATTCTAGTGTATGATACAAGTGTTAATTAAATTAATCCCCCAACATCATTATTGATTTTGTCCTATGGACGAAGAGAGGTTAATATGAAAAAAGCTTGGCTCGTTATCAACACATTTATTCATTCCGTCAAATTTATGACTCTTTATGACATGCTCGCAACAGCATTTAAGATTCGTAATGTTGAGCTTAAAATCAAACGTGCGGAAGACATCACTTTAGAGATCGGTGGTAAGATTAAAAATAAGCCAGACTTCTGTATCTTCTGGGATAAGGATTGCTATTTAGCACAACGTCTTGAAGGTCAAGGTATCAAACTCTTCAATAATGGTATGACCATCATCGCTTGTGATAACAAGATCTTAATGTATGAAATCTTAGCGATGAAAGGCATTAGAATTCCTCGTACATTCGCTGCCCCTAAAACTTTTGAAGGTTTTGAATATAACAGAAGAGAATTTATCTCAACCGCCGCTAAAGAACTCGGTTTACCTATGGTAATTAAGGAAGCTTATGGCTCTTTTGGTGAACAAGTTTATCTTGTAAACACCATTGAAGAAGCTAATAAGATTGTTGACTCATTAGGCGCTAAAGACTTCTTAATGCAAGAATATATCGCTTCTTCTAAAGGTAGAGATGTCCGCGTTAATGTTGTCGGTGGTAAAGCCGTTGTGAGTATGCTTAGAGAAAATGAAAATGACTTTAGAAGTAATATCTCACATGGTGGTACTGGTAAACTCTTTAACCCAGGTAAAAAGTTCACTGATTTAGCTGTTAAAGCGGCTAAAGCCATCGGTGTGGACTTCGCTGGTGTTGACGTTTTATTTGGACCTAAAGGAGAGCCAATTATTTGTGAACTCAATAGTAATCCACAGTTTGGTTCAACCTATAAATGCACAGGCGTCAACTTAGCGGACGCTATCGCTGACCACGTCTTAAAACATCTATGATAAGTGGGTTAATAGTTTATAACTCTATTGATACCTTTAAGAATCAATTCTTTATTGATGAATTCTTACAAAAATTAAATGATGAGGAGATATCCTTGTCATTTTTAGATGAAGACTTTCTTTTAGAGTATGCTAAAACCCACAAAATCGACTTTGTTATTTACCGTGGTAGAAACTACAAAATGGTGGAGTTTCTTGAACAAAGAAATATCAAAGTTTTTAATAATTCACTTACAAATAAAATCGCTAATGACAAATATTTGACTTATGAGTTTTTAAAAGAAAATGATTTGTCGTTCATTGAAACAAGTAAGACCGCTCAAAGCTATCCATGCATTATGAAGAGTGTATCTGGTCATGGTGGGCAACAAGTGTTTTTTATTAATAACAAAAGCGAAGAAGAACGCATTTTAAAAGAGCATCAAGATCTCACATTTGTCTATCAAGATTACTTAGAAAATAACGGCGATGTTCGTTTATATGTCTTAAATAAAAGTGTGATTACATCTATAAAAAGAGATAATCCAAATGATTATCGTAATAACTTTTCTCTAGGTGGCAATGTTTCTTTATTTAAGCCAAGTAAGGAAATGGTGGAATCCGCGATTAAAATCGCTAATCTACTAAACGCTGATTTTATCGGTGTGGATTTCTTACTTACTAAAGACGGTTTTAAGATTATTGAAATCGAAGATCCAGTCGGTTCTAGAATGGTTTATAAAACTACGGATATCGATATCATTAGCATGTATATAGACTATGTCCGCAATAATATCTAATCAGCGCTTGTCTTGATTAGAATATTATTTTCAGTCATACTTTTCTTATGGAAAACGAACTTAACACATTAGTTTACGATAATACCAAGATTACTTTTACTGGTAATACCGATAACACTGCCACTAGTGATGAATTAACCGCGGCTCCTTTATATCAAGATAAAATGGGCACAAATTATTCCAAAGGCAAGGCAGTGGTTCGTGCTTTTAATTTAACTGGTATTTCCTTAATCCTAACTGCTGCGGCTATTAAAACCGGCAGTTTGATTGCTAATGCTTATGTGTTAAATCCACCTTCCGTCGGAAACGTTAAGTATCAAGTTAAGGACCATACGTTTGATGCCTCCTTTAAAGTCACTAACGTTGGAGAATACTCAATTTATTACTATCTGTACATCAACGATAAGAACGTGATGCTTGTTGATTGTAGTGAGGCTAAAGAATATACAGTTAATTATTCTGGTTTAAAGACTCACGATAGGGGTCGCTTTTACATCGAATTTAGCAACAATGTTGATTATAAGAAAACGATTGAAAATTATACATTTACTGTGGAGGACTAATTATGCAAGAAATTAAAAAAGGCAATTGGTGGCAAAGAAAAACCAAAGAGCAAAAGACTAGCTTTGTTTTTGCAGCGATTATCTTTGTCATCGCTTTAGCGGGTTTCATCGTCTTAATGAACGCTAGAGCGTTTGTGAGCAAAGAAATATGCGATTCATTCTATGGAGAAGGTGTTCCTAATGGTTGGATTGCCTTAGGCAAGATACTCGCGGAAGGCTCCGCTAAATGGTTTGTGAGCGTTATCTTCTTCTTTATGGCGATTACTATCATCTTTATTGCGACATTCATTACCCATTTATTTGATAGCAAATCCCGTAAAGCAAAGACTGTTTCTTCCTTGGTGAGATCCATTATCAAATACGTTGTTATCATTGCATTAATCTGTGTGATTCTCGTTGTCTGGGGTGTTGATGTCTTTGGCATCATCATGGGTGTTGGTATCTTAACATTAATTGTCGGCTTAGGCTGCCAATCCTTAATCCAAGACGTTATTTCTGGTTTATTCATTGTTTTTGATGATTATTTCGCAGTGGGTGATACCGTCATTATTGATGGTTTCAGAGGCACAATCGTGGAAGTTGGTCTGAAGACCACTAAGCTTCAAGATTTTGGTGGTAACATTAAATCCATCACCAATAGTTCTATCGTCACTGTCGTTAATATGTCTCGTATGAGAAGCGTTGCTTCTGTGACTTTATCAGTCTCTTATAACGAAGATGTCGAAAGAGTAGAAGCGCTTATCATTCAAGAAATCGAAGCCTTAAAGGAAAAGATTCCAAACATTACCGAAGGTCCTTGGTATAAAGGCATTGATAATGTCACTGCCTCTAGCATTGATTTCTTAGTCATCGCTTTTACTGATGAAGGTAATAGATTCCAAGTCACTAGAGACTTAAAGCGCGAATTCTATTTATTGTTCAAACGTAATAATGTCCAAATTCCATATACACAAGTGACTGTTAATCCTGAAGATGAAAAAGATCGTCCAAAGGCTAGTAAAGAAGAAATCACTCTTGCCTTACAAGAACAAAGAAAGTTACGTGGTTTAGAACCAATTAAAAACGTTAAAAAGAAAAACACTGTTGTGGGCAGAGTGAAGAAAGCTTTCAAGAAAACAGAAGAAGAAATGGATTCAAAATAAAAGAGGCAGGTGCCTCTTTTTCTTTTAGAAAAATAATGACATCACACCGATGGCCTGTATCACCGTTGAAACTAAGACAAAGACATGAAATATACAGTGGAACCAAAGGTTCTTTTTACCAACGCTATAAAGGATTGAGCCAATGGAATAGATGATGCCTCCCGCTAATACAAAGCCAAAGGAGAAAGCGCTCATATAGATAAAGCCACCGCAGAATAGGACTAACCAACCCATAGCTAAATATAAAATCAAAGAGATGACTTGGACGACTTTGCTTCTAAAGAACATTGCGTTTAAGAAGATACCTAATGCGGCTAATGACCACTCAATAATGAGCATGATTAAGCCAATAAGATGTTCACTCATCAAAACCACACATATTGGGGTATAAGTTCCAGCGATTAATAAATAAATAGTGCAGTGATCTAAAACTCTAAATAACTTCTTATTAAAAGAATCAGCGGGAGTACTATGGTAAAGGCTACTGACAAAATAAACATCAATAATTGTTAAACAAAAGATTAAAACACCAAGGAAATAAGAAGGATTAAAACTGCTTGAAGCTAGGGCGATTAAACCAATCACCATAATGATAATGGCAAGTGGGATACCGATGAGGTGTGAGATAGTGTTAAATCTTTCTTGTCCTTTTGTGTATTTTGGGATTTTGACTTCTTGAATGTTTGCTTTGTAGTTCATAATGATCTCCAACCTTGCCATAATCTTAAAAGATTGCTTCTAAAAGGTCAGTGAACTGATTAATAAAAAACTCTACTTATCCAAATATCTATTCTCTTTGAATAAATATCAGTGAGTAGAGTGGTGTTTTTCTATTATAAATAGAATATTAGAATAGTGGAGCGAGAACCTTAGCGATTTCCTCAAGTAGTTCTTTATCACTTTCATTGAAGCGATTATAGATCGGCGCGTCGATATCGATGACCGCTTTGACTTCGTTATCCTTAATAATTGGGGTGACGATTTCACTTTTTGATAAGCTTGAACAAGCGATGTGACCAGGGAACTCGTTGACATTAGGAACGATAAGAGTTTTACCTTCTCTTGCAGCAGCGCCACAGACGCCTTTAGTTAAAGGAATAATTGTGCAAGCAACATAACCTTGGAAAGGTCCGAGGTATAACTTGTTTCCTTCTCTGATATAAAAACCACACCAATTGATATTCTCTAATTGGTTAAGTACCGCTGAGGCATTTGAGAGATTGCTCATAAGTGGTAAATCTTGATCAATGATGGCTTTAATTTGTTCGAGTAATAATTTCATATCTAAAATATAACGCATTTTTATCTTTCAGACACTGCTTATGCTTTAATTTTTCTTTTTAAGTTATTAAGATATTAAGCATGAAACGTATATTAGTGATTGGTTGCCCAGGTGCAGGAAAGACTTATTTTTCTAAAAAACTTAAAGAGATTACTTCTTTACCTGTCATCCATATGGATAACCTTTATTGGAATGAAGATAAAACATCAATTAGTTTTGATGAATTAAATAAAAAGCTTTTACCTTATTTAAAAGGAGAAGAATGGATTGTTGATGGAAATTACCATGACACCTTAAAACTCCGCTTAGAATACGCAACTGACGTCTTCTTCTTGAAGATGCCAAGAGAGCAATGCATCGAAGGTATCTTAGAAAGAATAGATCAACCTAGAGATGATATCCCTTGGGTTGAGACTAAGAAGGATGCAGTTGAACTCATTGAATGGACCATTGACTATGAAGCCCGCACTAAAGCGGATGAAGAAGCACTCTTAAAAGAGTACCCAAATGTCAAAGTTCATATTATTAAAAGTAGAAAAGACGCTGATGCTTATCTAGATAAGCTTAAAAAAAGATTCCATCGTTAGTGAGGAATCTTTTTTGCTAGGGACACGTTATCTTTACCGTTATTTTTCGCCATCCTATTAGCGTAGTCCGCTAAATCTAGCACGTGGTCGAAGTTGAATGTTTCATCAACCGGTAAGACAACTGCACCTACAGAAACAGTAATATGGAACTTTGGATATTCCTTAAACGTACAGGCGCTCACAGAAGCACGAATCTTCTCGCCCATTTCTAATAATTTTTCTTCTTTAACATCAGTTAAGCAAACGACGAATTCATCACCGCCCCAACGACAGACGAAGGCGCCTTCTTGTTGTGATAATAATTCACTGATTTTCACTAAGACAACATTACCGAATAAGTGACCATATGTATCGTTAACGTTTTTAAATGCGTCAACGTCAACGAATAAACAGCCTAGGGTAGTGTTTAAGTTTCTATTTTGATATGTTTCATCTAAGTATTTGGCTAAGTAATTTTGATTAGCTAAACCAGTAAGAGAGTCGTGCATAGAGGCGTATTTGAAGTTTTCTGTGAAACTTCTTAAGCGCTTCGCGGCGACGTGACGGACGAGTTCAGCAAAGTAACCCAAGAGCATACACACAACATATAACATGCTGATACGTAAACGCATGTTAACTGAAAGTGTTGCAACTTGATTATCAATCATTCCAAAGGTCGCTTGATCAGCAGCGTATTTTCTAAAGTCCGCTAACGGCCACCAGAAGAAGGCAACCATGGTTAAGAAAACAGGAACTGCAGTAATAAAGCCAGCTTTTAAACCAAAGGTAATAAAAGAGAAGGCTGGAATTAATAAGATCCAAAGATGTAAGAAGCCATCTGGACCACCGTCATAGCATAAATAACCAAAGTAAAGGACAATGAGTGCCATGAAAAGACGGCCCCATAAAACATGATATTTGTTAACAAATATGGTTAAGATAAAAACTAAAAGCGCTAAAACAAATCCTACCGTCATGATAATGGCGAAGAATTTTTGTGGGTCGTTTAAAAAGTGAGTAACGGCCGCACCTGCGGAAATGATAGCTAAAATAAGGGATAAGACAGCGACGAGGAATGATTGACGGAAATCGTCATTTAAAAGACCATCCGTCGCTTTATTAAAAAATTGCTTGAGTTTCATTTGATATACTATGTTGAGCCTTTGCCTCTTAATTATAACAACGATTTAATAATTATTAAACACTTTTTAATAAATGTAAACCGATTTTGTTTCTTTATATAAAGACTTTCCAGTATAATGATTTCCGTATCCATGGGACCTATTTATGGCCTATAGGGGGAATTATGAAAAGAAAATTTGATACAAAGGCAATCGTCTTAACGGGATTGCTCTTAGCTTTAGAGATTGTGCTACAAACAATCGGTAATTACTTACAATTTGGGCTGGTTAACATTAACTTATCTTTGATACCAATAGTGTTAGCGGCCGTCTTATGCGGGCCTATATCAGGTGGGATATTGGGCTTTTTTAATGGCTTAATGGCGTTACTCTCACCATCCACACTCGCAATATTCATGCCAGTGAATCCAGTTGGGACTGTGCTTGTCTGCTTACTCAAGTGCGCTCTAGCAGGTGTAGCCGCTGCATTTGTTTATGACCTGTTCAGAAAGATTGGTAAAAACAGATTCCTTTTTAATACCATCGGTTTATTTGTTGCAAGCGCGATCGTCCCTGTTATTAACACAGGCTTATTCGCATTAGGCGCATTAGTCTTCTTCCAAGATTTACTTAAAGCCAATATTAGCGAAGCAATGCCAAACATCGGTGCGGTTTTGATCTTCGGTTTTATTGGTGTTAACTTCTTCTTTGAACTAGCAACCACAGTGTTTATCACTCCAGCTGTCGGTATGGTTCTCTATAAAAGAGAAGAGAAATCTCTTAATAAATAGTACTTTTGTTTTATTTTTAATCCGTTTGAAGGTATCATTTAGTTATGCAAAAACCTTTAGCGGATTTTTTACGTCCTGAATCCATTGAAGATATGGTGGGTCAGCACCATCTTTTAGACAAAGGCACAGTTTTTAGAAAAAGCATTGATAGTAATCATATTACCAACATGGTTTTCTATGGCCCTCCAGGCGTTGGTAAAACCACACTTGCTAATATCATCGCGAAGAATTCTCACTTATCTTTATATAAATTAAATGGCACTAATGCATCAATTGATGACATTAAAAACGTCATTAAGGAATCTGATAGTTTCTTAAACAATGAAGGTGTTTTGCTCTACTTGGATGAAATCCAATACTTAAATAAGAAACAACAACAATCTCTTTTAGAGTTTGTGGAATCAGGTAATATTACCTTAATTGCCTCCACAACAGAAAACCCATATTTCTATATCTATCCCGCTTTGATTAGTCGTTGCACAGTCTTCGAATTCAAAGCCTTAAAAGTGGACGATATCAAAGAAGGATTATTAAAAGCTTGTAACAAGTTAGGTCTAAAGATTGATGAAGATGCTTTAGAAACTCTCGCGCTTGCCTCTAACGGGGATATGCGTAAAGCTCTTAATAACTTAGATTTTATCTATGGTGCTTTAAATAAGACCAATAAGATTAATCTAGAAACAGTTAAGCAACTCATTGATAAGGCTAATATCGCTTATGACTGTGGTGAAGATAAACATTTCGATACATTAAGCGCTTTTATGAAGTCACTTAGAGGTAGTGATCCAGACGCCGCTATCTTCTATTTAGCAAAGTTATTAAAAGGTGGAGATATCATTGCCGCAAGTCGTCGTTTATTATGCTCAGTGAGTGAAGATGTAGGTTTAGCCTATCCACAGTTAATTCCGATTGTAAAAGCGTGTGTTGACAGTGCACTTCAACTCGGTATGCCTGAAGCAAGACTTCCATTAGCGAATGCGACTATTTTAATCGCAACTGCCCCTAAGAGTAATTCTGCTTATTTAGCCGTGGACACTGCAATGATGGATATCGATCAAGGTAAGGGTGCAACAGTACCGAGAAACTTACAAAATACCCATTTCGATGGAGAAGACGCTAAGGTCAAAGGACAAAACTATATCTATCCACATGATTTTCCAAATCACTATGTGGAACAACAGTATTTACCTGATGACCTTAAGAAGAGACAATACTATATCCCACAAGATAATAAAAATGAGCAATCTTTTAAAGAATATTGGGATAAAATCAAGAAAAAACGCAAATAATTATGGATTCTTTAAAAACATTAATGGACAAAAAACAATACGATTTAGTCTTGAAACTCACGGAGAATAGTCAAGACTCTTTAGCGTTGTTTTATCGCTTAAGCGCTTTACTCGCTACTGGTGAAAGTGAAGATGCTCTAGCTCTCATCAAAGAGAGAAGACAAACTCTTTTAACTAAGCCAGGAATCTTAATGAAAATACATATTGAGATTCTCTGCTTGTTAGGTAGATTTGATGAAGCTTATAGTGAACTTCGTTACTATCAAGAATTACCATATGAAAATCAAGAAACAGAAGAGATTTTAAACTCTCTTCCTAAATACATTCGTGAGGAAGAAATTAAAGTCTATCGTCATAAAGAAGTAGGTCAAGACGAAATCAGACAAAAGCTCTTGAGTAAGAGTGATGCTGATGTGTTAAGCGCACTTGATGCGGTCCGAGGTCAACCTTTAGAAAGCTTCCTACTTCCAATTTTTAATATTTTAACTAAATACCCAAGACAGATGGTGCGTGCGTTCGCGCTTCTTTTGCTCGTTGCGAAGAAATACGATAAAAAGGTTTCCTATTTATTCTTTGATAAACTCATCGAAGTTATTCCCGCGGAACTTGAAGAACCTTTTATTTTAAAAGGTATTGGCAACATGGAAGATATTGCTAGTATGTTCCAAAATGTCTATCATGACCCATCTTTAAGTCAAAACGCTGTTAATATCTTATCTTCCTATCTCATTTACTCTTATCCAAATAAACCAGAGTTCTCTAGAGAAGAGATTCTCGTGATCTTTGGCTACCTCGCTAAAGACTTATTAAAAGTGAGAAGAAATAACCTTGAAGAAATGTGTGAAGAATATAACTTAGACCCTGAAGAAATGAGGGAACAAGTTAATAAAATTAAAGCCCATCTCGACGAATTCTAAAACCTCACTCTTCTTATAAAGAAAAATACAAGCGCTTTTGCTTGTTTTTTATTTTTCGTACGTGTTATATTTATACACGCACAACTCGAAAGGATAAATTTACATATCATGGAAAGAAAAGTTAAAAAATTAGAACACTGCCATACTGAAGTAACAGTTAACGTCGATAAAGACTTATGGAAAAAAGCTCAAACCAAAGCTTTCAAAAAGATCGCCGCTAACATCACAGTTCCAGGCTTCCGCAAAGGTAAAGCCCCAGAAAACATGTTAAAAGGCCGTGTTGATCAAATGAAAGTCTTCAATGAAGCAATCAATGATGTCTTACAACCAGTTTATGAAGATGTCTTAAAAGGTGAAAACCTTCAACCAATGGCTAGACCAGCCTTTGATGTCACAAAATTAAGTGAAGACGAATTAGAAGTTAAAGTCACTGTTGTGACCCGCCCAGAAGTTAACCTTGGTAAATACACTGGTTATGAATTAGGCAAAGAAGCTTCCGAAGTCAAAGAAGAAGAAATTGATGCAGCAATTGAACAATTAAGAAAACAAAATGCTACAATTGCTCCTAAGGAAGGCCAAGCGGAAAAAGGCGACACAGTCGTCATGGACTTCGAAGGTTTCGTTGATGGCGTTCCATTCGATGGCGGTAAAGCTGAAAACCACGAATTAGAATTAGGTAGTGGTCAATTCATCCCAGGATTCGAAGATCAATTAGTCGGTGCCTCTGCAGGTATCGAAGTGGAAGTTAAAGTTAAATTCCCAGAAAACTATGGTCCAGATGAAATCTCTGGTAAAGATGCGATCTTCAAATGTAAGATTCACGAAGTAAAACAAAAAATCTTACCTGAATTAGATGAAGAATTCATCAAAGACTTAAACATCCCAGAAGTCGCTAATGTCGAACAATTAAGAGCTAACCGTAAAGACGCTCTCTTAAAGAGCAAAGAAAACGTTGCTAGACAAAACTACTTAAATAAGTTAGTCAATGAAATCAAGAAAGTTTCTACATTTGATATCCCAGAAGAAATCATCGCTGAAGAAACAGAAAATCGCAAAAAACAATTCGAACAAAGATTACAACAATCTGGTATCGATCTCGAACAATACAAAGTCTTGACCAAGACCACTGACGAAGCTTTAACAAAGCAATTATCCGAAGAAGCTAAAGTTGGTTTAGAAAGCTTCCTCGTCATGGAAACAGTTGGTGAAAAAGAAAAAGTTGACGTCACAAACGAAGAACTCGATGCCGAACTCGCCAAGATGGGCGAACAATACAAGATGAGCGCTGAACAAGTTAAGCAAGCCTTAGGTCAACAAATTGTTAACTTCCGTCACAATATGCTCATGCAAAAGGTTGAAAACTTCTTATTAGAAAACAACAAATAATTTAATTTATTAAATTAAAAAGGAGGTCATGTTTATATGAGTGATAAACCACAAACATTAACCTTGCCATTATTACCAACACGCAGTTTCGTGCTCTTCCCAAGCACAATCCAACCAATTGAAGCGGGAAGAAACTTCTCTATTAACGCGATTCATGCAGCGCACTTACAAGCAGATTCTTTGCTTTTTGTCGCTTGCCAAAAGAATCCTAACGACGAGATTATCGATTTCGACAATATCTACCATGTCGGTAGCTTATGCCGCATCGTCTCTATCGTTGAAAAGGGTGATCTCGTTCGCGTTAGAGTGGATGTTGTTGAAAGAATCGTTATTAACGAAGTGACTTTTGATCAAGTCAACGGTTACTATGTCGCTAATGCGACTATCGATAACGTTCCACAAATGGACGAAGTCACAAACGAATCCATTATTCGTGCGATTGTTGATAAATTAAACAACTTACCAAACGTGTTGTCTCTTTTAAACAAGTCCACTTTAAACCAAGTGAACAAAGTCAAAGATGCCGCTAGTTTATGCTACATTCTCGCTAGCAACCTTCAATCTTCTACTGAAGAAAAGCAAGCTATGCTTGAATGCAACAATGTTAATGAATTAATGGAAAGAGTCTTAAGACTTATTTCTGGTGAACAAACCAAGGCACAAATCGATGAAAACATCGCCAATAGTGTCCGTGAATCCACAGAAAAGAGTCAAAAAGAGTATTTCCTTAGAGAAAAATTAAAAGCCATTAAGAAAGAGTTAGGCGAAGTCACTAACGAAGAGAATTCTCCAGAATCCATTTTAGAGAAACTCGAGAAGAATCCATATCCAGAAAACATCAAAAAGAAAGTCAAAGCGGAACTCGCTAAATTCGATATGATGCCACAAGGCTCATTAGAAGCAGCGTTAATCCAATCCTACTTAGATGTCCTCATGAACATTCCTTGGTGGGAAAAGACTGAAGATGATGAAGACTTAAAACACGTCGAACAAATTCTTGATGAAGACCATTACGGTCTAGAGAACCCAAAGAAGAGAATTGTCGAATATCTTGCTATTAAGAAATTAACTGGTAACCTCAAATCCCCAATTCTTTGCTTTTATGGTCCTCCAGGCACAGGTAAGACTTCTTTAGGTAAGTCCATCGCAAGAGCGTTAGGAAGAAAATTCTTTAAGTGCTCTTTAGGTGGTATCTCTGATGAAGCCGAAATCCGTGGTCATAGAAGAACATACGTTGGTGCGCTTCCTGGCCGTATCATTCAAGGCATGAGAAAGGCCGGAGTGACTAACCCTGTGTTTTTACTCGACGAAGTCGATAAACTCGCTTCTAGCTACAAAGGCGACCCTGCAAGTGCCTTATTAGAGGTCTTAGACCCAGAACAAAACAACCAATTCAACGATAATTACGTTGAAGAACCATATGATTTAAGCGATGTCTTATTCATTTGTACTGCGAACTATTTAGATAATATTCCTGGTCCATTAAGAGATCGTCTTGAATTAATTC
>CAMKQK010000014.1:0-23547 GCA_946414915.1 uncultured Caryophanales bacterium | reverse complement strand
TGCCTCAAGATCGAACAAAGAGATACTTTGCTAGAGGTAAGTTTAAAGGTATTAGCTGCAAACTCATGGTCGCTATTGAGATGGCCTTATTATTCGCCTTGTTTGAATCATTCTTAGCGGGCACATCTAACCATTCATTTATTTGGGTCTATCCATGGTGGGGTGTGATTCCAGTATTTATTACGACCTATATCCCATTCTTCCTAGCTAGTAACTATGTTCCAGATATGAAACCAAAGACACGTAACATCTTCTTAATCTCTGAATGGGGATTGGTGGCATTATTATTAGCAATCTTAATTCCTTGTGGGGTTATTTAAAAAATAACTATTGCATTGATAAGTATAAATAGTTATATTATTTAGGCTGCTCAAAAGAGCAACCACTAGAAAACTACTAATTTTTGGAAAGACCTACCTTCATACACAGAGGTGGGTTTTTCTTTACTTAAATATTTACGATTTTTATTGATTATATGTGAATATTTTTAATATTATATTCGTAGAATATGAAACACAAAAACTAAGCTCAAGATTACTATGGCATAATTGGGTTAATACTACTTGTCGTAATGGTAGTGTTTGCTTCTCTAGAATTCTCTTATCTAGTCAGAGATCGAGCGGCATTAGTAGGTATCGCTGTTATAGATGGTGTTAGGACTAGAATACATACAACATATACATTTACCACCCATGTTTTTTCCAAATATGTCGCTAGTAACTATATGGCTAAAGAAGTAACCGTCGGTTACGATCATAAATGGAATAAGTGGGTAGTGTTTATTGGTGAATAACATAAGAGGAGACTAATATGCCAGAAGATTTAAGTAACGAAGAGTACAATAAATTGCTGAGCAACATGTATGATCTTTCCGCAAAGATGCCAGAAGTAATTTATTTTAATTATTTTGATAGTAATAAATATCTCTATGACGTTTATTTGGATGCTTTTAATAGTTTGAGAGGTTTTTGCGTTTTGATTCGAGAAGTGCTCTTGTCTCAAGCGAGCGCATTGTTGAGAATGGCGATGGAAAAAATAGCAACTATAAGAATGTTAACTATGCATCCCGAATTGATGGATGAATACATAGAGCATCGTAAATTCAGATTTGAATTAGTTAAAAGTAATTCCAAAAAGAAAAATGATCTCATTAAAGAACATTACAAAGACAAAACCGACTTTAAAAAAATACAGCCTACAAACTATTTGGAATATGGATGGCTCCAACCTATTTGTGACAACGAATGCGGATTAGATTCTTTGATCGAAAAAGCTAATATTCATCCTGAACCCTCTTTCATGAAAGAATGGAAGGATCTATTAAATGTTTGGGTTCACGGAGCAGTGACATTTTCAAATTTGGTCGCAGGAGGCGTTGACAAACCATTACGCTATAGTAATGATTTGATAATTATTGCCGCGAACCTTATTGGCTATTTGATTTGCGATTTCCACGTAACCACAAATTTCAATTTTGTGCTAGGCGGTATTGATTATAGTAAGGAATTCTGCATCAAAAAGAGTACAAGCGCAAAATAAATAGTGAACACTAAAGTACACTATTTGATGATAGAACGATCTTTCTTTGTTATAATTGAAAAAACGAGATGGGGTTAGGGCATGAACTATCTAAACATAAAGAAAGACTTATCTACTGTTGTATCAGAAGATAAAGTGTTTAAGAAAAAGGATCTTTTAGTCAAATTCGAAGAATTCGTCATTTCGTCTGGTTTTCGTTTTAAATGTTGGATGAAGAATTCTTGTGCCCCTTATGAATGTCTGCTTTTAGATCAAGACGACAATATTTATGATCTTGTTATTTACCTAAAGAACATTACTGGAGCAGGCTGGAAAGATAAAATTAACAGAAAAAGGGCTCAGGTTTCTAACATAAAAGTTGTTTCTCCAAAAGATTACATACCTACCTCGAGTAACAGAACTCTTTTGATTCTAGGCTATTATAACTATGACGATAATCCCATTATGGTTGCATGGGATGCTTATAGATACATTAAACACAATACTATGCGTTCCACCTACGTTAGCGTTGACAATCTATTAAGAGGATACAAAGAAGGCTTTGTTGTTACGACTGATTCGTCACAAAAAATATGGCTATTCAATTCCGATTACTTCAAAACTTTTTTGGATAATTACATTTCTTATAACAAGTTATAATATGATAGATTTTTTTAATAATCATTTTAAGTTTATAGACCTATTTGCCGGTATTGGCGGCTTTCATCAGGCCATGAAAAAAATGGGTGGGGAGTGCGTTTTCGCAGCCGAGATTAATCCTGAAACGGCAAAAACGTACAAGGACAACTACGGTTTAGATGCGCTTCATGACATAACTACATTAAACCCGGATACTATTCCACAACACGACGTGCTTTGCGCCGGTTTTCCTTGCCAATCGTTTTCTAAAGCAGGGAGTCAAAAAGGTTTTGGCGACGTTAGAGGTGTATTGTTTTTTGACATCATTCGTATACTTAAGTACCACATCTACAGATATGGAGGGCCAAAGTACCTAGTTTTAGAAAATGTAAGAAACCTTGTGTCTCACGATAAAGGAAAAACATGGCTTAGGATAAGAAAAGAATTAGAGGATGTTGGATATAACGTTGTGAAAACTCCTTTGATTGTAAGCCCTCATTATTACGGAATACCTCAGTTAAGAGAAAGGGCTGTGATCGTTGCTGTTAAAAAGGACTACTATGATGGCGACATCGATTTAAACATTAGTCGCAAGCAGAAGAACACTTGCGACATGAACAACGCTTTGGTTCAGAAGAATACGGATGAATATATTCTTGCTTCTTTCAGAATATCAGATTACGAAGAAAGATTACTTACCATGTGGGATGAGTTTATAAAAGGCTTAGATAGGAGAATTATTGGATTTCCGATCTGGAGCGATGTTTTTTACTCATCACAAAAAAATACTGACAAAATGCCAACTTGGAAAGCAGATTTTATCAGAAAAAATAAAGAACTATATTTGTCCAATAAATCATTTATAGATAGTTGGTATAAAAAGTACGATCAACTAAAGTGGGTGAAAAAAACACACCGAAAATTTGAATGGCAAGTTGATAACAAAATTAATTCTGTGTTTGATGGAATCATACAATTTAGGCCGTCTGGGGTGAGGGTCAAACAGCCAACAGAATTTCCTGCTCTCGTCGCAATGGTTCATGTCCCAATTGTTGGGAAGTACAGAAGATATTTGACTCCTAGGGAAGCCGCTAATCTTCAAAGTTTTCCTGCGGATTTTAAAATACCGGCTAATATGAGACTTGCGTACAAGCAATTCGGTAACGCGGTCAATGTAGAAGTTATTTACAACGTTTTTAAACAATTTGTTGAACTTGTGGAGGAGAGAAAAGATGGGAATTGATCAATTTAACATCCAGCCAAAAGCTGGTATTCTTGGCGTTTTTTCAAGACTAAATTATAAACCTTGGTATGCGATTGGTGAATTTGTTGATAATTCTACCGCTTCTTATTTTGGCCACAAGCAGACGATGAAGTTTTATCATATAAAAAAACTTACAATTTGCATCGATTATGACTCCTTCAAAAACACACTTACCATCACCGATGATGCGTACGGAATGAATAGATCTGATTTTGAAAGAGCGGTTCTTATGGACCAAAAACCGGATAACTTGAATGGCAGAAACGAATTCGGTATGGGATTGAAAACAGCCGCTTCCTGGTTTGGTAACGTTTGGTCTGTTGAAAGCACACAACTTGGTTCAAACGTTAAATACTCTGCAGAAGTAAACATCCCAAAGTTGCGCGAAGAAGAGTCTAATTTTATCCAAATCGTTAGTGAACCTGCTGATCCTTCAGACCACGGCACAACCGTCACAATTTCACAAATCACAAAAAGGATAGATGCATCAAACACAAAAAAGAAGATAAAAGAACTGTTAAGTAGCATGTACAGACGAGATATTAACAGTGGTGAAGTTGATATATTTTTCAATGGAGAAAAATTAGCCTTCGAGCCATTTAAAATTTTAAAATTTAGAAACAATGAATGGAAAAAAGACGTGAATCTTTCTTTTGATTTCAACGGAAAAAAGTATTCAGTTAGTGGATTTGTTGGCATTATGCAAGATGGTAGCTTTCCGAAAGCTGGGTTTGCACTTTTTAGATATAACCGCGCCATTAAAGGCGGTTACGATGAAAACTATAAGCCTAATCAAATATTTGATCAGGCTCAGAGTCAGATTTCGTTGAAACTGTTTGGCGAATTCGATATGGAAGATTTTCCTGTAAACCAGGCAAAAGATGGCTTTGTCTGGGATGACGGATTGGAAGATGAATTTTTAACTAACCTAAAAAAAGAAATCAGAGATTATATCGAGATTGCTTCTATTTCAAAAAAAGACAGAGCAAAAGAAGAAGAAATTGATGATACCAATTCAGACCAAATACAAGAGGATGTTGTAAATGTCTTTAACGATTTGGTTTTAGATGAAAAAAAGGATAATGGTTCCTTTGATTCTGATAAAACGTATCAGCAAGACGAAAACACTAATTTGGTTCAAAAATATAAAACATTCCAACGAGAACAGAATAAAGAAGAAGATTGCGAATCAAAAGAAAGAGAATACGAAATACAGTTAAATCCGGTTGTAAGTAAAAAGTTTTCTGTTGTTTGGAAAATCTCTAATAATGACAAGTGGATTGATTATGACGATCAATCGAATATTTCCATAAATATAAACCACCCATTTTTTAAACCATATAGCAAAGATCCTGATTTTAAAAAAGTACTGGAATCATTTGTTGTAGCTTTTATTTGCGCCGAAGAATTGGCCAAACTTTCAAGCGCAGAAAGTGGAAATGATGAAAAATTAATTTTGCCATCGGTTTTTAGAAATAAGATGAACAATATTTTGAAGAAGATTTGTGATAAAGATAGGTAATTATTATGGCTGAAGAATACTTTATTGATGAAAAAAACAACACCGAGCCAACCATCTCAATTGGTTATTTTGTTGAAAAAGTCTATGAAAAACACAAAAGTGATTATGGGGAAAAGAGTGCTTCGCTTACCAGAGAAAGAGTTAAAAAGATTTTTAAACAAAGTATACAGTTAGATCAATCTTCCTCAAAAAACAAAAATATTCTTTTGGTTGGCAAAGTCCAATCAGGTAAAACTTCAAATTTGGAAATGTTCACTGCCTTTGCCTTCGACAATGGTTACAGATGTGTAATTATCTATGGTGGTTATGATAGTAAATTGCTATTCCAGACCTCCTCACGTTTTAAAAAGACTTTTGATGTAAATGAAGATGACGTAGAAACAAAGGAACCAGAATTGTTTTCGACGGACGATAGTGAGTCTGTTAATTCTTTGGACGAAAGCGTATTAAACAAAATCGTGGAATTAAACAAACCAATCATTTTCGTTTCCATGAAAAGACCAGCTGCTCTTATAAAAGTTAATGATGCTCTTGAGAAAATTAAAATTCACCATCTGAAAACTTTTGTTATTGATGATGAAGGTGATCAGGCCAGTTTAAACACTGAGTTTAAGAAGAATAAAAAATCTGCAACATACGATCAAATTGAGAAAATGAAAGATGTTTTGGCCTGTCCGTTATATTTATCTGTAACAGCGACGCCTCAAGCCAACGTTCTTCTAGGTGAATACTCAATTCTTAAACCAGAAAAACTATTTTTAATCGAACCAGGTGATGGATATACCGGCTCTGAATTTTTCCATTTGGATGACAAAAGAATTGTGCCTGTTGATTCGAAAGACGTCGATACACTTAAAAATGACAAGGTTCCAAAATCCTTATATGATTCGCTACACTATTTCATTGTGGCTAGTGCTTTAATGAAAAAAAGAAATATCTCGTATACCGATATGATTATTCATACGGAGAGACAAAATAAAAAGCACCAAATACTGTATACAACCCTGTATGAATACATTCAATCATTAAAGGAAAACATTTATAGCGAAGAGGATTTTGAAATTCAAATTAAACCGCTTGAAAAGATTTATTGTCAGGATTTCTTCTCTAACGAATTACTAACCAAATACGCATTTAAAGACTTAAAAGAAGATATTAAATCAGTAATCAAAGACACGCATTTAATCCTTCAAGATAGTACCGGAAAAGCAACTCAAGGGAATGAAAAGTATAGAAATCACAAGATTTACATCGGCGGTGATTTATTACAAAGAGGTTTAACCTTTAAGTATTTAATAACAACCTATTTTACTAGATGGCCTAAAAACTATGGAAATATGGATACAACGATTCAAAGAGCCAGATGGTTTGGGTATAGGAGTAAATTTCTTGATCTCTGCAAAGTGTTTACTACTCAAAAAATCCAACAGGAATATAGTGGCCTTACCGAATCTGAGAACGATTTATGGGATCAGTGTTATCAAATTCAAAACGGTGAGTTGAATATAGAAGATATTGTAATCGATGCTAATTCTACTTCTTTAAATCCAACAAGAAAAAACGTAGCTTCATACAAATCTGTAAAAATACGAGCCAGATGGAACAATCAAAAACAAGGATTTTTTGATAAGGCAATTAACAAAACTAATAATGCATTTATTACGCAGTTTTTGAACAAGTTTTCTTATGAGGAATCTCGTGTCGGTAGAATAGGAACTGACGCTCCTCCTTCTTGCCGCTATGCTTACATAACAAAAGAAGACGCTTTGGGATTAATTGGGGGCGTTTCAAGCATTTTTGATTATCATCCTTTTTCTAGACCAGAATTAAAGAAGATGTTTAAAGAAGCAGATTGCCCTGTTGTTATAGAGAAAATGTTCGGACTCTATCACGACGATGATGTGAGACTGAGAAGTTTTTATCAGGATTCTAAAAAGGTATTCGCTCTGCAACAAGGTCCTGATAAAGCCGACGAAGAACTTAAAAAATATAAAGGGGATGCAAAAGTAATAGTTGATGAGAAAGCAATCTTGATTCAGGTATTCAAAATTAGACCAAGATTTGACAAAAAAACGCCTCTACCTGATTTTGATCAATACATGTTTTCTATCCATGTCCCAGAAGAACGAAAGGGGTTTGTAAAAAGTGAGTTTAAAACAAAAAATACAACAAATCAGAAATAGCGAGAGTTATCAAGAGAACAAACTTTATTTATTAGAGCATATTAAAGGTGGTTCTGGTTTTCTTTTTGGAAACGATAAATTGTTTTTTGCTGTAAGAAGTATTGGCTTAGAGTCAGAATCTATTCAAACAGCGTATCTAGCTTTTAGGACCAATGTGTACATCAATACGGTTGAGAACACACCTTCTTTTTTACCAGGAGAACACGATCTACTGGTGTATTCTGGGAATATTGAAGAAAGTTTTTTCGATTCCTTTGTTGAACTATGTAGAATGTACGCTTCTAAAGGTACTGATATTTCCTTTTCAGATTTTTTCTATTCATTAATCAAACTATTTGAAATTCCTAAAGAAACGTCATATACAAACTTAATTGGTTTCTTTGGAGAGTTGGTTTTTATGAAAACTTTGCAAGAATCATATAACATTGTAACTGCAGACAACTGGCACAACTCTCTTGGAACGTTTGATAAGTATGATTTCTCGTTTCCTACCATCAATGTTGAAATTAAAACGACATCTAAAGAAACGATGTCTTTTGAAATAAAACATAATCAACTTTTTAATGAAAATCGTAACTATGCAGTTGTAATCCAAATTCAAAACGATAATTCCGGATTGAGCGTTAGTGACTTGTTCGATTATTTTAAAAACGAACCAACTTTTTCGTCAAATATCAACTTCTGGATAAAGATGCAAAACGAAAAAATGAAAATCAACCCACAGGATTTTTCATCCAAACGTTTTTCTGTGAACAAAATGCTGGCCTTTTTAAACAAGAATTTAGAAACAATTACCGATATTCCAGAATGCATTGAAAAAGTGAAATATGATTACAATTTTGCTCTCAGCACACCTTATGATTTCAGCAAGATGGTTTCTGAAATGAATGAAGGTATTAAAAAAGCATAAAAAGATTTTTTGGAAGAGTAAATATTATGAAAAAAGAAACTATTAAACGTATCCGCGATTTTACCACAGATAGAGATTGGGACCAATTTCACAGCCCTGCTAATTTAGCCAAATCTATTAGCATTGAAGCTAATGAACTTTTAGAATGCTTTCAATGGGATGAAAAGAATTATGATTTATGTGCAGTTAAAGAAGAACTTGCAGATGTCATAGTGTATTGTCAAAACATGTTAGACAAACTCGGCTTAGATGTTGACGAGATTGTTAATGAGAAAATGGATATGAACGAAGCAAAATATCCAATCGAAAAAGCCAAAGGCAAAGCGGATAAATATAACAAGTTATGATTATCTATAAAGACAGTATTGCTAATTTCCATAGAGATGTCTTCCAAGGTGTTATTGCCAACAAATTAGAAGAACTCTTTTTAGAACACAATATTGGTAGAGAATCACGTGGTGAATATAGAAGTTGGAATAACTCATTAGAAGTAGTTTCATCTACTTTAAAATATTCAAACATTAATGAAGATTTAAAAGTGGCCATTGAATATCAAATACCACTTACATCTAAACGTGTTGATTTCCTTGTTTCTGGATTAAATGAAAATGATAGAGAAACAGTAGTGGCTATCGAACTCAAACAATGGGACAAGGTAGAAAAGACTAATTTAGAAAACTGTGTTAAAACAGTAGTGGATGGCGTTAATGGTGTGAGACCACACCCATCTCAACAAATACTTTCGTATTGTCAATTAATCAGCAACTTCAACGTTAGTGTACAAGAAGACAATATCAATCTAGTACCCTGTGCTTTCTTACATAACTATCCAAACGAAGATAAATACATTCTCGAAGATGAGGATTATTCGTATGTAGTATCTAAAGCTCCTGTATTTTGTAAGGGAGACAGAGAAGCTTTAGGTAACTACGTTAAAGCACACGTTAAGAAACCTGCTAACAGAGACTTATTTGAAGTTATCGATAACGGTAAACTAAGACCATCTAAAGCATTACAAGATTCTATCCTAGATTTAGTTAATGGTAATGATGAATTTGTAATGGTGGATGAGCAACAAGTAGCGTATGCCACAATCACAAAACTTGTTAGAGATAACATCGTTAAAGGTGGTAAATACACAATCATTGTTAGAGGTGGACCAGGTACTGGTAAATCAGTTATTGCTATACAAACAATGGCGAAACTTCTTAGTGAAGGATATGCCTGCAGCTATATGACCAAGAACGCTGCTCCTAGAGAAGTTTTTGGTATTAAGTTAACAGAAGGCCATAAAGATAAGAAATACATCGCAAACATCCTAAAATCACCGATTTCTTTAGAAAGAAGCACTAAAGAGAATATTTATCCATGCTTACTTGTAGATGAAAGCCATAGATTATGCAAACACTATGCCCATAACCAAATAGAAGATATCATTCGCAGTAGCCAAATCAACGTCTTCTTTATAGATGAAGACCAAAGAGTGACTGTTAAAGATATTGGTACAGTCGATATGATCAAAGCATATGCAAAACAATTCAATTCAAGAGTTATCGATGACCCATCATTAACACTTAAATCACAATTTAGATGTAATGGTAGTGATGGCTACATGCAATTCCTTGATAATGTTTTAGGCATTAGAGAAACCCCTAATACATCATTAGAAGGATTGGATTATGATATTAGAGTTTTTGATTCGCCCATGAAGATGAAACAAGAACTTGAAAAGATAAATAAAGTTAATAACAAAGCACGTATTGTAGCGGGTTATTGCTATGAATGGATATCAGAACAGGCACCACGTGCATATGATATCTATCTTGATGACGGTTTTATGGCCCAGTGGAACTTAAGAGGTGGGCAACCATTCGCTATTGCAGATACATCATTTGAACAGGTTGGCTGTATTCATACCTGCCAAGGTCTAGAATTTGATTATGTTGGAGTTATTATTGGCCAGGATATGAGATATGAGGAAGGCAGAGTAATTACAGACCAAACCAAGATTGCTGAATCTGATAAGTCGTCAGGCATTAGAACGTGTAAAAACAAAGAATTAGCTGATAGATTAATCCGTAATACATATAAAACACTTATGAGTCGTGGACAAAAAGGATGCTTTATTTATTGTGAAGATAAAAACCTTGGTGAATATATAAGAAATATTTTGCAAAGTAATTAATGTATCAATATGACTGAAGAAGAAATAATTAAAAAAACAAGCCAATTAACGACAAAAGATAAACAAGGTGAATTATTAAGAATGATTATGTTTTTTTCAAAGAACATGATTGATTCTTTAGATAAAAATATAAAAAATCTTAAGCCCAAGATTATAGAATATGAATTTATTGATCTCTTAGCAGAATCCATCTTTTCGATACGTTCTTTTTGCTTGCTGATGAAAGATGGCCTAATATCAAGTGCATCTGCAATTATGAGGGTTATTATCGAGCAAGTTTCAATAGTTTCTGCCGCATCACTTGATAATAATGCAAGAAAGGCATTTTTAAATGTGAAGCATGACAAAAACAAGTACTTTGCCGGCAATAATGAATTTAGAAAGGCATTTGCAAAGCAAATAGCATTAGAAAAAGGTATTACAAGAAAGATTAAACAATACTTTGATTATGGCTTTTGCGTAAAAGATGGAAAACCAATAGTGGATTTGGAACAGTTGTGTGAAGTCGTTGGTTTTAAAGAAGCATATGCTGTTATTGGAGACGTTATAAATGGCTTTTCCCACGGTCAAATAAGCTTTTTTAAAATTACACGAAGCAATAAAAATATTGCTCAAAAGTATATAGATAATCTATTTAGATTATTGGGGCTTACTTTTTTTAGACTAACAAATATCTTTATCAGTGAATATGGGAAAGATGCTTTTACTGCAAATGAAATCAAAACCATTGACATGGCCTTCGCGATATCTTGCAATTTAGACTCGCGTTTTTTAGAAACTACGCTTCTCGATTCTATTAATCTTAATAAACTTCTAGTAACTAGAGAAATACCAAAAAACATTGCTACGTTAAGTACCGTGTTATCAAAATGTATCAATTCAAACGATATAAGGGAACACTATTTATTATCTCAAACATATATTAGCTTTTTGAAACAAGTTTTTGCTGGTGCTGTTCGCAGCATGTACCCCACAAATAATCAAGAGGCGATTAATTCGTTGGGTATGAACGAAATTCTTGTTAAGTGCAACCCAGTTGCAATAATTGATGGTTATAAAGATAAGACAAATCGTGATATTCATGAATTAGCCGAATATGTTGATTCAAGAGATATTTGCTGGACGCTTTCTTCTTGTGACGCTATTTATTTACAGCTCATAGATTCCTTACTTAATGTCTTGAAAGACAAATGCAAAAATGTAGAATTAATCTTGTGAAAAACAAAATAATATCGCTTTTTGAATTGACAAAATTACTAACAAACAAAGATTTGTCTGAGAAATATATAAACTATGTATGTGGTTTTAACAGCGATCATCGCTATAGGCATGATGAATTAAACGCAATAAACACTTTAATTGAGACGTTGAATCTAGACGATTGCTCAGCCGATGGATTTATCTATGGGTATTCAGTGCCACAACTGAATAAAGAATTTGATTTAATCAAGGTTGGGGAAGAGCGCTGCGTTAACATTGAAATAAAATCTCGAATTGTTTCTGAAGACAAAATAATCAAACAATTAAGGCAGAATCGCCATTATTTAAAAATGCTAAATGTTGATGTATTTTTGTTTTCTTTTGTTGCTGAAACAAAAACTTATTATCGGTTGCTAGATGACGATAGTTTGTCAATTTGTGAATATGACACTGTTCGTGACCTACTCTCTTTTACTTCGAATGAAAAACTTGATTTAGATGAAGTGTTTAAACCAAGCAATATACTTGTTTCGCCGCTCAACGACTCTGAAAGATTTTTTAGACATCAGTACCTTTTAACCGAAGATCAAGAGAACAAAAAAGAGCTTATTCTTCATAATATCGAACATAACAATACTCAAAGGTTTTATGGCTTGACAGGCGGTGCGGGAACCGGAAAAACTTTACTTTTGTACGATATAGCTTTTGAATTGGCATCTACTGGCAAAAAAGTCCTTATAGTCCACTCTGGAAAGATGTGTGATGGGCATGCGGTTTTAAATGAGCGGATGGATACATTGAGAATCATTGAAGCAAAAGAACTGAGATACCGAGAGATAAGAGGACTTGATTTGATTGTTGTTGACGAATCTCAGCGAATATATACTACGATAATGGAAAAAATCGAAAGGTGGGTCAACAAAGCAGATAAAAAATGTTTGTTTGCTTTTGATGAAACGCAAATAATGTCAAAACGCGAAAGGAACAGAAATACTCCGGAATTGATAAGAGCGCTTTGCACAGAACAGTATTTATTTAAACTAACAAATAAGATTAGAACCAATAAAGAAATTGCTGCTTTTATTACTTGCTTAAGAGATTTGTCTAAGCGACGCGAAGGTTATGTGTTTAAAAACGTCACAATTCAGTATGAACCGAGTAAAAGAAAATCTGTGGAAATAGCAAAGGAATACGAGCGTAAAGGCTACAAATATATAGCATACACTTCCTCTTTTTATTATTCCGATTTAGACTATCAATCAAGTCTAACAAACACCCATTACGTTATCGGCCAAGAATTTGATGGTGTTGTTATGATTCTAAATGAAAGGTTCTATTACGAGGACAATAAATTAAACGCCTACCAGCATCCAAATCCCGATTTTATATATACAAAACTTTTGTACCAAGGGTTAACTCGAGCTAGAACTAAGCTCCATTTGATAATCCAAAGAGAAGAATTGCTTAGCAAAATAATGCTTCTTTTTGAGGCAAATGAAGATTAGCAACAATCTTTTTTAAAACGATAATTGCTAGCCACTTATTAAACTATTTTATAATATAAATTCAAAGAGGAAACGCATCATGAAAGTACTAATTATTAATGGTAGTCCACGTTTAAATGGTAACTGCACAAGATTGATTAATGAGGTAGTCAATATCTTTGAACAAGAAGGTATTGAAGTAGAGAACTATCAAATAGGTGGTAAAAACATTAGGGGCTGTATGGCGTGTGGCCATTGCTATGAAGCTCATGAATGTGTTTTTAAGGATGATGTTAATCAATTAGCAAGAATCCTTAATGATTCTGATGGATTAGTGCTTATCTCTCCTGTTTATTATGGTTCTGCGAATGGATCACTTATCTCTTTATTAGATAGATTATTCTATAGTTCACATTTTGAAAAACGCTTTAAAGTTGGTGCAGCGTTTGCTGTGGCTAGAAGAGCGGGTACAACCGCGACCTTTGATGAATTAAATAAATACTTTACTATCAACCAGATGCCTATCGCATCAGGTAGATATTGGAATAATGGTTTTGGTAGAGAACAAGGCCAAATAGAAAAAGATGAAGAAGGTCTACAAAACGCTAGAATAGTGTCCCGTAATATGGTTTTCCTAATGAAAGCCATTAGGGACGCTAAAGAGAAGTATGGTTTACCTCCTAAAGAAGATATTAAGTTCACCCATTTTATAAAATAAACAAACCACTATGTGTGGCACTTTTGTGATATCTATTTGCTATCATACAAGTGCTATATGGAACAGGTCGTTGTTGAATTAAAACATATTTTTAAACGTTATCATGAAAATGAAGTTTTAAAAGATGTATCTATTTCTTTTAATGCGTCTTCTATCCACTCCATAGTGGGTGAAAATGGAGCGGGTAAATCCACATTAACTAAGATACTATGTGGAGTTATACCAAAAACTAAGGGCAGTATTATCTTTGAAAACAAGAGAGTGGAGTTTAAAAGTGTCAGAGATGCACATAACTTAGGTATTAGGATGGTCTATCAAGAACTATTCTTAATGCCTGATTTAACTATTGCCCAAAACATCTATATAAATAGAGAATTTAAAAAAGGTATTTTCATTGATGATAAGATGATGAACCAAAAGTGTCAGGAACTATTTGATGAATATCAGATATCCTTACAACCTGATACCTTAGTTAAAGAGTTAAACGTTGCCCAAATGCAAATGGTGGAGATACTTAAAAACATCTCTCAAAACGTTAAACTCTTAGTGTTAGATGAACCAACAACTGCGTTATCTATTAAAGAGATTAATGATTTATTTAAAATGCTTTATAAGTTAAAAGATAAAGGTGTTTGTATCATTTATATCTCTCATAAGATGGATGAGATATTAGAGATATCAAATAAGATATCTATCTTGAGAGATGGTAATCTCATCGATACCGTTAATAAAAGTGAAACATCTAGAGAAGAAATCATTAAGAAGATGATTGGTCGAGATGTGACATGGAATAAAAAAGAACATAGTGAAGTAGATGAATCATCCCCAATAGCGTTAAATGTTAAAAGAATTGATTCAGATCATATCCATAATGTGTCATTCATTTTAAGAAAAGGTGAGATATTAGGTTTTGCAGGTTTAATGGGTAGTGGTCGTACTAAAGTGGCAAGAGCCATCTTTGGCGCGGACCCCGTTAAAGTATTAGATATAGAAAAAGATAATAAACCAATAACTATCCGTTCCCCAATGGATGCGGTAAGAAATGGGATATGTTATTTATCTGAAGACCGTAAAAGATATGGCTTAATGTCAGAACATAGTATTTATGATAATAAGACAATTGCTAGTTTATCTGACCATACACATCTATTACTTATCGATGACAATAAGCTAAAAGAAGAAGCATCTAAATATAAAGATGAACTAAGCATTAGCTATCATTCTTTAGATGATAAGATTGACCGCTTATCAGGCGGCAATCAACAAAAGTGTATTATCGCTAGATGGCTATTAAAAGATTCAAACATCTTTATTTTTGATGAGCCTACGAAAGGTATTGATATCGGGGCTAAAAGTGAAATCTATTTAAAGATTAAAGAGCTCGCTAAAAAGGGGAAATCAATTATGGTCATTTCCTCTGAATTAGAAGAGATAGAACAGTTATGTGACCGAGTAATTGTTATGCGAGACGGAAAGGTAAGTAAAACACTAGATATTAGTGAAGTCAGTCAACAAGTCATTATGGAATATGCAGTAAGGGGGAAAGAAGATGAAAACAAGTAAATCGTTAATTAGAAAGATACAACAAAACATCGTGGTATTTACCACCCTTATTGTCTTATTTCTCTTTTTTACCATTGTGAATCCTAATTTCATTGATCGATATAATGTCTTATCAATGATTCAAACATTTGTCCCTTATGCTTTTTTAGCCTTAGGTGTGACGTTTGTAGTTTCTACAGGTGGTATTGATTTATCAGTTGGCGCTGTCGCTATTGCATCCGCTTTAATGGCGGGTAGATTTTATCAATTAGGCATGCCTTTATTCTTTGTGATACCAATTAGTATTATCATTGGTGCTTCAGTAGGGGCAATAAATGGTTTCTTAGTGGCTAAACTTAAGATACCAGCCTTTATTGCCACATTAGGCACAATGATGGCTATTAGAGGAATAAGTGCGATTATCGTAGGTATACCAAATGTTATTTATCCAACTAGTACTTGGTTTAACGCTATGTTCTCCAATCTAAATGGTTTCCCTATTGGTATTGTTTGGTTATTAGTTATTACCGCTTTATTAATGGTGGTCCTATATAAAACTAAATTAGGTAGATATATCTTAGCGATAGGATCTAATGAAGAAGCAGCACGTTTATCTGGTATTAACACTTTTAAATATAAATTTATCGCTTATATCATATGTGGTACTTTAGCCGGTATGGCAGCGATATTCTATGCCTCATCATTTGCCACAATTGTGGCTGCTGGTGGTAATGGCATGGAACTTGAAGCGATTGCCGGTACATATATTGGTGGTACTGTCGCTACTGGTGGTTATGCCTCAATATTCGGTACCATCTTAGGTTCTTTATTACTTGTCGTCATAAGAGTTGGCTTAAACTTCTTATTACCAAAGCTTAATATCACTCTTAACTCTACTTATGTGACTTATGTTCTAACTGGTGTCATTGTTATTCTTTCTATCGTCTTTGATGTTCTTAAAAAGAAGAAAGTAGAAACAACACGTGTTAAGACTATTAATAAGAAAAGAGTACTGATCTCCTCTATTATCAGTGGTTCATTAATTATATGCATGACTATCGGTACTATAGTAGCGGTCTCTTTACATAACTCTAAAGAGAAGACTATCGCCGTTATCGCTAAAGGGGAAACCCATGCTTTCTGGCAAAACGTGAAAGAAGGTTCCACTAAAGCTTGTGAAGAAGCAGGCTATAAGATTACCTTCCGTGGACCACCAGAAGAAACTCCATCAAATTTACCAATACAAAGAGAACTATTACAAAACGCGATTTCTAGTGGTGTAGATGGTATTGTCTTTTCTGGTATTGGTGAAGGTTTTGCCGATTTATTTAAAAACGCTAAAGAGGCTAATATACCAGTCGTTCAATTTGATTCAGGTGTTTGGCCTAAAGACTATGAAACTCTTCAAGAATCCTCTTATAACCCAATTGTCTCTTCAGTACTTAATGATAACTATGGTGGAGGCGCTCTTGCGGCCACACACCTATATGAAAATGTTAAGAATGAAATCATTGCGTTAGATAGTTATACCATCGGTGTTATTCAACATGATGAAACAGTATCAGCGTATGAAAGAACAAATGGCTTCGTGGAAGAGTTTACTAAACTTAGTGAAGCGGATGCCTCCACTAAAGGCAAAGTCAAAGTGGAAATCCAAGTCAAACCTGATGTTAATAACAATAACTATAGGAACGCTTTAGATTATCTTGTAGAAAAAGGTGTTAATGCGACATTTATGACTGGTGAACCAGTTATTACTCAAATCTATGATGCGATTAAATCAGGTATTAATAAATATAATGATGTCACCTTTGTGGGCTATGACGCTGGTGATAGACAAATATCATGGATGGTGGAACATGATAAACCATTATTACTAGGTTCTATTGCTCAAGATTCTTATCAAATTGGCTATCAAGCAGTGCAACAAGTCATTAAAGCGGCACAAGGTAAACCAGTAACCGCTAATATCACCACACCAGGTGTTTGGTGGGACAAAAATAACTACGAAGAACTAATCGAAAAGAAGATTGTTTATCACGGCTAATTTATTCGTCTGTGGCACTTTTGTGTGCGGACGTGCGCTAAAGTATTGCTATGGAAAAGAAACGCACTAGAGCGCAAGATGCTGCTAAAGGATTGATGATTATTGCCATCATCTTTTATCACTGTTATTTATTGACCTCACCTAATCCAACAGCGGCGGTGATGAATTTTAATATTCTGACAGCCTTCTTCCCATTCTTATTAAGTTCATTCTTCTTTTATACAGGCTATAACTATGTCCCTAATGAAAGAAGTTTTAAAGACAATATCATTAGAAGGGCTAAACAGTTATTAATCCCATTAGTGATATGTTTCTTTATTTCTATTGTCGCTATTGGTGCAATGGAATTAGCGTTTAACCATAGTGATATAAGAGCAACATTTAAAAGTCTTGGTAATACCATCCTATATAGTTTGATGTCTGAACCATTATCTATCATGATTGGTTTCCCTAAAGATGGTGGTCTTGTCTTTGAACTAGTGGTGGCCTTAGGTTTACTTTGGTTCTTATATACATTATTTATTTGTTCCATACCTTTCTATTTACTCGTTAAACACACGAATAAGAAGGTATCTACCTTAATAGTGGTTGATATTATTTGTTTAGCGATATCGTTCTGTTTAGGCCAGTTCGTTGGTATTTATCTACCATATTGTGTTCAAGCTTATCCACTTATCCTAGCGATTATGCTGACTGCATGTCATTTAAGACAATATCATTTCTTAAACTTAAGAATACTTAATAACAAACATCGTGTTATACATGGTGTTTGTATGATTCTCGCAGAAGGTATTGTTGTTGGTACATGTTTATTATGTCACTACCAATTTGGGGCAATATTTACTGGTTCCACACCAGGTAGTATGTTTGATCCAGTATTAAAAGGCTTTGATGCGATTATTGCTTTTGTCTTTAGTATTATTGGTACTTATTTCTTACATACACTATGTAGACTTATTAAACATATCCCAGTAGTGGGTAAAGCATTACAATGGGTCGGTAATCATTCCGCTTTATTCTATTTGCTCCATCCAATCGCTATTGAGATTGTTGCTCTTTTCTTCCAAAAGCAAATTATCTGGGGTATTGGTCAAGCTTACTTCTATGTTTTAATATCAGTCATTATTCTAGTGGGCTTAGGCTTAGTAATGGACTTCTTATATAAAAAGAAGAAAGTCAAATCTGATATAATTGAAGAGATTGAGAATTCTAAAGCTCCAGAAGATATCTAATAATGACCAATAAACTAAATAACTATTTATTTGAAGATATTTATAAATTAAGTGATAGTGATGCCTCTAAAGTAGCACTTAACTTTAAGGGTGTTTCCTATACTTTTAAAGAAATTGAAAAGAGTGTGGACTATTACGCTCATATCTTAACGAGTAAAGGTGTTAAACCAGGTGAACATGTCGCTTTATTAGGGATGAACTGCTATAACTGGTTAATCGCTTTCTTCGCCATCATCAAAGTGGGTGCAGTGGCAGTCCTACTTAACTATATGGCAAGACATGATACACTCGTGGAACTCATTAAAGATACGGACTGTAAATATCTTTGCTACGGCAAATATCTGGCTTTAGTTAAACAAGATAATGAATTAGACGCTCTATTAAAAGAAACAGGTATCTCTAAAGATCAATCAATATCGATGAGATATCGTCATATTAACTTTAAAGAAATATTAGCGAAAGAAGATATCCCTTCTTTTACTTCTCCGTTATCTAGAGAAGAAGACAGTAAAAGAACTTCATATATCATCTTTACTACAGGCACCACAGCGAAACCAAAAGCGGCTTGCCTTAGTCAATATAGCATGCTCAATATCATCTATATTAACTTTGCTAAATTAGACAATATATTCCCTCAAAAGTTTATGTGTCTACTTCCAATGTTCCACTGTTTTGGTTTACTCGTAGTTAATGCTTATTTAGCGTTTAAACGTACAGTCTATATTCATAGTCTTTCTAATAAGTTAAGTATTTATAAGGAATTTGTGAAAAATAAATGTGGTGATTATGCTTCCGTTGGTATTGTCTTTGATAAATTAGCGAGAGCCCCTTTTTGGTGGCTCCATAATGGCAGGTTTGTGAAACACTGTATCGTCGGTGGGGGATTTACTTCAGAAACTGAATTTAAGTTTTTAGAAAAGAAGTATGGCAAAGATAAATTCATGAATGGGTATGGACAAACTGAATGTTCCCCAATGATATCTTTAGTCTATCCAGATACCCCTAGTATTAAGAAAAAGACCACTGTGGGTACCCCGATGGAAGGTATCGAACTAGCGTTCATGGATCCTGAGACTAAGAAGTTATTACCCAAGGGAAGTAAGGGTGAAATCTTAGTCAAAGGCTATAACGTCTTTAATGGTTACTATAAATTAAGTGAAGATAAACAACCATTTGATAAAGATGGTTATCTTCATACAGGGGACTTAGGTTATTTAGATGAAGATGGTTATTTAGTCTTATGTGGAAGACTGAAAGACATCATCATCCGTAAAGGAGAAAATATCTCCCCTAAGGAAATAGAAGAAGAACTAAGAAAATTTAAAGAGTTTAAACAAGTCCGTGTTCTAGGTTTCCCTTCCATTGATGAAGGTGAATATATTATTGGTTGTGTGGAACTACCGAAGAAACCATTACATTTCGTGGAACAAAAGTACTTAGATGAAATGAAAAAGAGCTTACCAGCGATTAAAGTACCTTCTCATATCGTCTATGTTGATAAGTTCCCATTAATGGCGAATGGCAAATTAGATGAAATGCAGCTGAGAGAGATATGCTTAAATAAACTATCTAAATATCTACAAGAAGACACTCTGGCTAGAAAGACTAGAGTGTTGATGCATAAAGCAATTGAAAAGAAGCGCTAGGTCGGCGCTTCTTTCTTTTTGCTATTCTCTTTCTTTAACGGATTCTGGTAAGTTCCATTTCTTCATTCTTCCCATCACTAGGAAATGAGAAATAAGAAGGAACACTAAGACGATAAGCGTGGAGAAGACATACATCGTCCATGATTTAGGGAATGGATAGATTTGATCAGGAATAGAAATAGAACGTAATAAGTATTTAGCCTGGACTATACCTAAAGGTATTGCGAATACCATCGCGACAATAAACTGAATGACACTAGTGAAGAGATTCGCTAATGAGATAGAACGTCTTTGATAACCTAATGTTCTCATTGTGGCGAATGTTCTCTTCTGTTCTTTTAAGTTAGTTTGCATCATGTTAAAGACAATCATAAAACCAACGATAATCGCCATCACCGTTAATAAACGAGAAGATATTTCAAACGCTGCGAGTCTATCATTAAATTCACCGTGTATGACATTAGTGAATGATATATAAGTAATATGTTCGTTATCTTTATATTTATTAAAGAAAGCGTTTTGATCTTTGACTTTCGCTAGTAAGGAACCACGGGAGTATTCAGGTTCATAACTATCAAAGCGGGTATAACTAACTTGATATAACCATTCATTAGAAATCGCTACTACCTTAAGTGGTACTTCATTTGCCTCAATAGTGTCACCGACTTTCGCATCTAATAAATAGGCGTGATAAGTAGAAAGAACAATACCATCTTTTGGTACATCTATCAGGTGATTATAATCATCAATCACACTGATTAAGTCCTGATTATCCTTTAAGCCGTTTATTAGACCCGTAGCCTTCTTATTATTAGAGGTATTGACCATTTCACTAGGTAGATACTTTATAAGCGTCTTAGAGGCGATATTAGAGTCATCATTAAATGTTAGATTTATATCTTCATCAGTTGGAAGATTATCGAAATAGACTTGGACATCATAATTGATTCTTGTTTCAAATAGTTGATTCATCATTGCGGTTTTACTTTCGCCAATGGACAAGGCGATAAAGATTAACATGCCACTGGCAAGTAAGCAGATACCAGAAAGAATATAACGAGATAAGTTTCTAAGTGATTGAGAAATAGAAACCTTTAAAGTAATAGGGGCTTTCTTAAAGACTGTTCTAGTAAGAAGTGGTGTGTTGTTATTTGTGGGTGGCAAAGCTTTCATGGCCTCCACTGGTTTAATTCTAGAGATATTGATAGACGCTAAAAAGGCTGTTAAAACAGTAACAAAAACAACGATACCTAAAGAGATAAACATTGCTCCTGGTTTAAAGGAGAACGCGAGTGGGAATAGCTTAAGCGCGCCACCATAGGCTCCATTAGCGAGCATAGTAAATATTGAACCAATACCAACACCGATAATCCAGGCTAATAAACCTACGACAAAGCCGATTGATAAGAAGATAAGCGATATGGAACGGGTTTTCTCCCCTAAAGCACGCATAACACCAATGTCTTTACGGCATTGTTTAACAATTTGGAACAAGAATAAAGCGGTCACTATTAAGACCACTACAAAGAAGACAGCGGGGGCTAATAAGGTAATAAGATTAAGCGCTTTAACTGCGTCGTTATAATAAGTGATTTGTTCTGCGTCATCATAAGTAGTGGCGAACGCCATATTACTACGTAACTTCTTAATGTCTTCTTCTTTAAGTTCCAAACCTTGTTTTTCTTTAAGATAGCTTTTTAATTTATCGATGGTTTGATCTAGTGTTAATTTCTTACCATCTTCAAAGAAGACTAAGAATTCATTAAATGTCTTTTTACTTAAATGATTAGTAATTTCTTCTTTAGGAACATAGATATAGGCAAAGTCACGAGAAGAAGATATAGAATATGGATCCGCTTTAACGATGGATGATTCAATAGAAACAATCGTGGCGTCTATTTTATATTTACTAAAAGTGCCATCAGGCATCTTTGCTTTAAAAGTGTCACCCACTTTAAAGCCATTAGATTTAGCAAAGTAATATTCCATACGAATACCTTTGCCTTCTTCCACTTTTCCTTCCACGACATGTTGCTTTAATAAACTATCTTTATCAATGCCAATTAATCTTCCTGAGTATGAGGTGTTTTTAGAATCAAATGTGGTGGTATAGGTAGTGCGGTATTCTATTTCCTTAATGCCCATATATTCATTAAAGTCATCAGGTAAATAAGATAGATATTTATCTTCCACGCCATCAATTGTTTGAGCGTATAGATCTGGATATCCACATTCATCTTTAAGTTGATATATCGCACTTTCAACAGTATGATAGGCATTTCTTAAACCAATTAAGATGCCACACCCAAAAGCGCCCACTAAGATGACACTAAGGAGCATTAACCAAAAGCGTTTAAGATATGGTAATAATAAACTCTTAGTTAGTTTCATTGTTTTTACCAAACGATATCTTTAGCATCCACTGGATGTTCATTAACTTGTTCTTTTTCGATTTTGCCATCTCTTAAAGTAATGACACGATTAGCCATACTCGCTATTGGAGTGGTGTGGGTCACGATAACCATAGTTTGACCTTGGTTACGGACGATATCTTGTAATAACTCAAGTATCTTACGACCAGTCTTATCATCTAAAGCACCAGTTGGTTCATCGCATAAAATGATTTCCGCGTTTTTCACTAACGCTCTTGCGATAGAGACTCTTTGTTGTTCACCGCCACTCATTTGGCTAGGATATTGTTTCATCTTTTGATTACCTAATCCCACAAGCTCTAATGTCTTTTCGCTTAAGTGTTCTGTGTCTTTCTTAGGGAGTGACATACGAACATTTTCTAAGGCTGTTAAATCAGGTAATAAGTTATAGAACTGAAAAATAAAACCAATCTTTTCCTTACGATAGTTTGTTAAATCTTTATCCTTATATGAAGTAATATCAGTGCCGTTTAATAGGACTTTACCATCAGTGGGACTATCCATCCCTCCGATAATATTCAAAAGAGTGGATTTACCACATCCAGAGTTACCTAATAAAACAAGCATCTCTCCTTTATAGACATCAAAAGAGACATCATCTAAAGCTTTGACTAATGAGTCTCCCTTACCATAGTATTTTTTAAGATTCTTAATCTCTAATAATTTCTCTGCCATAAAAATCTCCCTTTTTTAAATAGCAAAAAACATTAAAAAAGCACTCAAATTGTTCTGAATAATGTTTTGTATAGACATTATTATGATAAGGCATATTTAATAAATTTGATATATCCACTTAGGTTATGATTTTTATAAATCATATTTAAAGCACTATATTCAACTTTTATAAAATGTTCGTTTTTTATACAAAATAAGTGATGGATAAATATTTAAAACAAAATATTCAACTTTTTAAAAAATAATAAAAGACTAGGGTGCACCTAGTTTTTTTGATTTTAGAGGTCTCTATATGCACGTACACATGTGGCACATTTGTGGCAAATCGTATGATAGGTTGAAGTCACAAG
>CAMKQK010000013.1:0-24873 GCA_946414915.1 uncultured Caryophanales bacterium | reverse complement strand
ATGATCCTTAATCCTTCTAATTAATTTCAATCTAAACAAGTTTGGATATCTTATAGCAAAATATCCTTAACCGAGGGACTCTCGGGGATAGCCCATTGATACTGAATTCGTTAGAGTTCTTGAGTGGGAAGCCCCCATCTTCTATAAGTGGGGGAGAATGTCACTCTCTGCTTCTTGTGTTGTCTGCGATGTTCCATTTAGCGATGATTCTCATCGAGATTAAATGTGAAACAATAAGCACCACTAGAATGAAAGCGATCGCTAATAAAGCTGTTGGCCAAGAGAAGATAACTGGATAAACTTGAGCGTTTGATGACGCTAAAGATAATAGGATATAAATGGATATAGTGCCCGCTGGTAAACCAAATAAAGCGGAGAAGAATAACTGACCAACACTTTGTATCGTCCAGAAGTTAGATATATCCATAACAGTAAAGCCAATAGCCCTTAAAACTGTTAATTGTCTTTGTTGTTCCATCAAAGCGTTTTGTGACATGATCGTTAAGATGATAAAGGCCATACCAATAGAGAAAGCCACCATAATAGCAATCATCACATCCAATGCATCAAAGATGTTGTGTAAGTCTTTAGATAATGATGAAGTAAAGACTGTTAATGATTGATTCTTATTCTCAGCAATATAGTGTTGTAAATCTGCTTCAGCAGTAACATTCATAATATAACTAGTGACATAGCTAACTTCTAATTTCTCCATCTCTTCTAATGAGAGATAAGTAATTGGATGGAAGTATTGATATGAAATATCACTCACTAAGACGCGTTTATTATTAATTGATATATAATCACCTTTTTTAACATTAAGCTCGTCAGCGGTTGTTTTTGGTAAGATTACACCCTTTTCTGGGACATATATCTTACCTCGACCAGTGGAGTTAGGAATATGAATGAGTTTATCAACACTGCTATTAGAAACATCGACCGCTAAACATTCAACATAGACGTTATGATCGGTGTTATCCACTTTTAAGTAAGTATAGTAACAATTAACGAAATCTTTAATAAATCCACTACCGTCTGCCTTAACTTTACCGCCCTCATAGAAACTTTGAACATCTTCCTTACTCTCTGCAGCAGTTAAATATACTTGTGCATCATAGTTCAGTCTTCTATCCACGGATTGACCCACTAATTCGTTTTTAGAAACACCAAATAAGGTGGATAAAAGTATCATTACTAACGCCGCAAAGATAGAGAAAGTAGAAACAAAGAATCTTCTTGGGTTTTGTAAGATTGAGTTAGTGCCTAATTTAATATTCATTGGTGCTTTATCAATGAATCTTTCAATAGGCGCTGGTAATCTCTTTCTTTTTGCTTCATTAGAAATAGTTGCATCTTTTGGTGTGATACTAAAGATTCTTTGAGTGGATAATAATGTAGTACCAATAGTGAAGATAATTAATAAGATAGCAGCGGCCCCCACTACCCAAGGATTAAGCATAGAGTTAATCGTTGGAATAGAATAAGTATTCTTCATAATTCCTGAAAGGAAAATATTAAGCGCAAAGCCAGCAGGCGCACCTATGATAACAGAAGCTATCGCCATTAATACAGTATAAATAAGGAATAATTTAACAATGTCCCATTTACCGACACCAATGGAAACGAATATACCGATTTGAGGCGTCATCGCCTTAATGATTTGGTTGATAAATAAACCAACAACAATCATCGCGACCGTATAAAAGAAGACTGGTAAAAACACTGCGGCTATTTGTACCTGGGCTAAAGCGCGGTCCATATAAGCAATATGCGGCATATAAGTTCTTACTGTCGTACCTTTAACTTCCATGCCTTTCTTTTCAAGTCTTGCGGTGATTCTATCGACTGCGGTATCTAATTTCACACCCTGTTTATTTTTAACTAAAACTTGGTTAGACCAGTGACTAACAAAGTGGTCATCCGCTATTGCTTCAGCAATATCTGGAATAGTAATACCAGTGACTGCGACAGCTTTGTTGTAATACTCTTTATAAACAGGATCAGTTGTAATACGGTCTTCAACCATTTGGGCTAAGACTCTAATACCTCTAGATAATTCCACTTCACTAGCGTAGATATAGCCAAAGTCATGATTATCTGACCAAATATAGTTATTCGCTCTTGGATAAATACCTTCTGGAGTTTCCACGATTTCAGCGATATAGAAATTCGCATACATGTTTAAGAAGCCTAATTCCACGACATCACCAAGTTTAAAGTTATTGTTTTTAGCGAACTTTCGACAAACAGAAATATTCGCTGCGACATTTACTTCTTTGCCTCTGAAATTAACGGCTTTATTAACATATGGCGTACTTTCTAAAACATATCTTTTGAATATTTGATTCTTAAATTCACTCTTTGGATCATCATCATATGAAAAGACTCTCGCTACGAGTGTTCTATCTGGTTTTTTAAGATAACAGTCCACTGTTAATCTAGAATCATATTTATCAATAACATCAGTTAATTCGTTAAGACAGTCTAAGTTTTCTCTTCTCACAAACTGTGTGGAGACGAGTTCATCCATATCTTGATATTCAGTAACATAGTTAACGTAATGGTTTTTAGTGTTTACTATGGATGAACCAAAACAGCACAATAAAGCGACTGAAAGCATGCTCACGAAAACCATGGAAAAGAATAATCCAAGGAAACGCTTAAAGAACGGTCTCAGCATGGTTTTAATCATTACCACTCGACCTCTTCTGCTTTAACAATGTGTGGGTTTATCTCATCAGAGACGACTTTACCATTTCTCATGGTAATAATACGGTTAGCCATCTGGGCTATTTCTTTAGTGTGCGTCACTAAGACAATGGTCTTACCTTCATTATGAATATCTTCTAATAACTTTAAGACTGCTTTACCAGAAACATCATCTAAAGCGCCTGTTGGTTCGTCACATAAAAGAATATTGCTGTCCTTATTAAGCGCTCTAGCGATGGCCACTCTTTGTTGTTGACCACCTGAAAGTTGCCTTGGGAATTTATCTTTTTTATCTAAAAGGCCCACTCTATCTAAGAGGGATAACGCTCTTTCTTTATTTCTACTACCTGGAGAAAGGGTGACGTTTTGATATACAGTAACATCATTAATTAAATTAAAGAATTGATAGACGAAACCCACTTCATTACGACGGTATAAAGTAAGTCCTTTATCGTTTAGTTTAACGATATCACGGTTATTAACAATGATTTGGCCACTGTCGACTTTATCAATCGCCCCAATCATGTTTAAAAGTGTGGACTTACCACTACCAGAGCCTCCTAATATCACCAAGAAATCATGCTCATAGACTGTCACAGACACATCATTAAGCGCGTACATAAGACCTTCGCCTTCACCATATGTCTTAACAAGATTTTTAGTTTCAATTAATGGGACTCCCTTTTCCATAAATTTCTACCTCACTTTTTAAAACTTTTTCTTCAAAGTTACTATGTTCTTTTTATTTATGTAATCGTAAGCGTATTCGCTCATCAATTTCTTGACTATCAGAATACCAAGGCCGCCTTCTTTCACTCTCGCTAGCTCTTCTTGCCCGGTTAACGGCTTATTGTTAACGCTGAATGGATTGAACTGCACACCTCTATCAATAATCGTTAAGACGAATTCGTTTTTGTCCTGGTTGAAAAGTAATCTGATAAAGATATCATCCGTATAATCTGCGTAACCGTATTTAACAATGTTAGATAACATTTCATCAGCGACGACATTGAGATTATTAACGAACATATCCTCTAAATGCATCTTGCGACCGAAATCATCAATCATTTGAATCATCTTAGATAAGTTCTCTTTGACACCTTTAAATCTTTGTTCTTCATAAAGGTAGTTATCACCATGGTATTTAATAGTGATATAAGTCATATCATCCGCTTGATCTTCACCATCAACGAATCTTTCAATATCATCTTTTAATGAGTGATGGAGTTCCACTAAGCAAGAGTATTCTTTATGGTTAAAGATATCGAGTAAACGGTCTTCACCATAGAATAAACCATGTTTATTTCTCGCTTCGGTAATGCCATCAGTATATAAAGTCACTGTATCACCATTATTTAATTGATAGACTTCATCCACCACAAAGACATCTTTAAGTGGACCTAAGACAAAGCCTGATTGACACTTTAAGAAATGATAGTTTTTATTTTGACCAACGACTGGAGGATTATGACCCGCATTAGCGAATCTCATCTCACCTGTTTTAGTGTTAATAATAGCAAAGAAGCAAGTGACAAACATATTTGAATCATTACCTTTATTAATGGTCTTATTCACTTCTTTTAAGGTTTCCGCTGGAGACTTAGTGATAGAAACGATGTTTTTAAAACAGGTAATTGTTTTCATCATAAACATCGCCGCTGGAATACCTTTACCAGAGACGTCAGCAATGACTAAAGCGAAATGATCATCATCAAGTTGGAAGTAATCATAGAAGTCACCACCGACTTGTTTTGCCGCTTTAAGTTCCGCTTGAACTTCAATATCTTTCGAAGTAACAAAACCTGTTGGTAATGTCGCTAATTGGATGTCTCTAGCGACATCTAATTCTGTTCTAGTCTTTTCTTGTTCAGTGTTAACACTGATTTCTTTGACTAACAACTTATAAGTACGGATATTTAAAGAATGGGAAATGATATAGATTAAAGTAAATAACGCCGCTCTTGGAAGGAAACTTAACGTTAAAGCGTCAACATAATGGTTTCTACCAGCTTCTAATTCACTATGTAATAGTTCATAACGTTCACGAACGCCAAAAACATTCATATCCACTTCGTGAGTGACTGGATCAACCTTATAGCCTAATAAGCTAGGATCATATTCACCAATGAATAAAGAACCATATAAGCACACTAACATGAGCGATAAAGAAGTAATGAAGATGATTCTACCAACCTTAGGATTATAGTAATGGTTAGTAATCATGATACATAATGCCCAACCAATAAAAGCGTTTCTTGGTAAAAGAATATTAAGGAAACCAATCGCTATCACAAATGAGAATGTGACGAAATACTTATATCCCGGTTTTCTAAGAAAAGATTTAAAACGGAACATATAAAGTATTGGTGAAAGCATAATTAAGATGCTTAATGGGAAAACAGTATGAATAATTGGTTTCATGTATGGGCTAGCATAAAATGCCCCTGTTAAATAACAAATCCAAATACCTAAAAGAAGGATACCACCAAAGGCGGTCGCTAAAGACATCTGCTTATTAGCGTCGGCTTCGTTATCGTAATATGCTTCTAAATATTTATTTCTTTCTGCGGCTGTCATATTAGGCACCTATTTCTAAGTCGTTACATTTACGGAGTAAAATTTCTAATCTCTTTTTACAACCATTGAATCTCTTTTCATTATCTCTTTGATTGGTTAAGGTCCACCACACCATGTGGATATAGCACACTAAGGCAATCTTATCTTTAATGGCTTGGTCTTCATTACCAAAGTATAAATTAACGATTCTGTTATATAGAGTCATGGAGAAAGTCGCAGATACGCCTAAGAATCTTTCATTGTTGCCTGGATCATCTTCTTCAAAGGCGACATATGGAGCGCGTAAAGCGGCTAATTCGAAAATTGGGTGACCACGTGATAAGGTATCCATATCAATTAAGAGGAAATCATCACCTTGAACCATGATGTTTTTGAAGTGGCAGTCGCCATGCACAAATGTCATTCTATCTGGAATGCTTTCAATGAGATCTAAACACTTTTGGGCATCTTTTTCTTCTAAGTAAGGTTTAATTTCTTTGACCTTTTGGAGATAGAACTTTTTCACATCTGGAATGATTGGGTCATAACATTCAGTGGTATTAATCTTCTTGAGAAGCTTAACGTATCTATCTAATAAATCATTATATCGTTCTGGATATTTCACAAAGGCGTTCTTTAAAGACATACAGTCAAGCATTTCAAAACGGACACCTAATTTATCACCGACTTTAACAATATCAAAAGATATCGCAGTAGGAACACCCGCGACAAAGGCTTGTTTAGCGAGTTTTAATTCTCTTTCAATTTGATGTTCATCACTTGTTCTTTTAAAGACCTTAACAATTGTGTCTTTATCTAATCTATAAACAGTGGAGAAGAAGCCTTCACCAATGACTTCAGCGCCTTTCACATCTACAACTTTTAAAGCTTTAGAAACATCCATAATATTAACGAAGCCTGTCATGCTTAAGACATCATAGACTTCTAATGAAGTTTCTTTAATATGGACGTCATCATATTTTTGTTTGAGTTTAAGAATAATACGGAGACCCGCACTTGAGACATAACGGAGACCCGCAAAGTCTAAATCTAAAGTTTTGAATTCTTTACCGTTAGTAATGTCTTCAATTTCTTTTTCAACATCGTCAGCGTTATAAGAATTAAGTTCTCCTTCAAAGAATAAAGAAAGAGTGTTGTTTTCTAGTTTAAATTGCATATTTGTCTCCTTAATACCTAGTATGTTTTCTAACGTGTTTCTATTATAGCATACAACGTGCGCACAAATGTGTCACAAAAAAAGGTGTTCTAGCACCACCTTTTTTCGGCTGCGTCATTATGAGAAAACTTTTCGGGTATGCAGCTATTTTTTCTTCTTCGGTAAAGGAAAGAAGAGGGAAAGTAATTTTTATAAGTTACACAAAAACGAGTAACTAAGTTTTAAAAAGAAAATCTTGATACTCTCATTATAATACTTCTTTAGTTTTTATCTAGATATTTTTAAACAATAAATACCGAATTAAAGTAAATTGACGGCTTGTTGATAAATTGCCCTACCAGCTTCATAAGAAATCGTATAGTGGTTAGCGTAGCAGGTTTCAGGATTACCAGTTCTATCTAAGCCGATACGGTTATAGACAGTCACATAACGGAGGTTATCTTCCATTGTTAAGAACCACTTTTCATTTTCTTCAGGTTCCTTACTTTTTGAATAGTTATAAGCAAGGCAGCTATTATCTACAATGTAATTATATTCAAAGACTTCTGTTGTGAGGTATTTAAAGTCAACGTTTTTAAGAGTGTTTAAAACTGATCCTTCATCATGGAATGTATCCGCTTTTCCATAAGAATTGTTTCTTGAATATATCTCACCAATGACTTCTTGTTTTGTCTCTAAATATTCTAATAATTGATCAATGCCTTTTTCATTTTTAGTGGTTTCTTTATCTTCTAGGATTACATCGATATTGCTTTGGAATTTGTCTTCGACAACTTTAAAGAATTTATCAGTGTCTTCCTTAGATAAAGTGAAGTAGTTATAGCAGTCACGGACATCACTACCATAGTCATTAACAATAATCGAACCATTCATATAGAATGACATGGTACTTACGTGATAGCCATCCCATTCAGCACTTCCATCTGGGGAGTTATGATAAAGAGTATAGACAAAGCGTTTCTCTGCAATATTAGTCTTAGTGAACTTTTTAACTGGCGCTAATTTCTTCATTTCATTGAGCATGTAATTATCCGCGTCATAGTAATAGACATTTGAACCGAATTGGGTTTCAATGAAGTAATTATTTTTTAAATCACCAGTTCCTCCGACATTAGTAAAAATATCGGCATAGTTTTGATAGTTAATCTTTTTGTTACATCCCACTAAAGAAGTAAGGGATGCTACCACTAAAAGGGTAAAAGTAAATGCTCTTTTTATTTTCATACGTTAATACCTTCACTTATTAGACTAATAAAGACATGTAATCTGCCAATAATAGTACACTATTTATCGATAAATACATAATAAAAGAAGTACCCCGGTTAAGAAGTACTTCTTGTCTAGCGAATAAGTATGCTGAGTTACTTTTTCGCGTATTTCTTACGATATTGCTTAAGAAGCTTATCCTTATTAACAGCGCAATAAGCGCAATCACCTGTTGGCAAATTGTGAGCGCGCTTATAAATGTAACGTCCAAGGAGAAACGAAATGAAAGTTATGGAAGTAACGCTAACAAGAATAATCAATATCGTATTAAGCATAATTATTTAACTAACGCTTTAGCGTCCTTTCTTTTATTCACATAGTGAATGATGAAACCAGCAGTCACAGCAGCGGCAATCATCGCTAATGTTGTAGGAATAGCCCATGCTAAGCTTTCTTTAGCAAACATGCTTAAGAAGCAGTAGATGAAGGAAGCACCAACATAGCTAGCGACAATCCAGAAGAGTAATGTCCATTTGAATTGACCCTTTGCTAATTCTGCTCTAGCAGTAGCAACTGCGGCAAAGCATGGAATGGTTAACATATTAAACGCAATGAAGGAGATACAACCTTGCCATGTAATGCCAGTGGCACTAATCATTGCGACAGTAGAAGCAACACCTTCTTCGACATCTTCCGCCATAGCGAGTTCTGGACGAACGGCGATAATAATCGCGGCTAAAGCACTGAATGTTGCAATAACGTTTTCTTTAGCGATTAAGCCAGTCACCGCGGCAACTGCGAAGACGAAGCCATAAGCTGTTAATTGACTACCAAAGCCTAATGGAGTGAATAAAGGTTGAATTAATGAACCTAAGCCTTGGAGGATAGAACCTTCAAATGTACCTAAGTAAGCCCAGTTCCAACCAAAGTTAGATAAGAACCAAACAACAATGGTGCTGGCTAAGATAATGGTAAAGGCTTTCTTCACGAAGTGTTTAGCCTTATCCCATAAGTGAATCATTAAAGCCTTGAATTGTGGCCAGTGATAGGCTGGAAGTTCCATAATGAATGGCGCAGCATCGCCTCTCATTGTGGTCTTTCTCATAATAATTAAGCATGTTAATGCGGCCACGATACCAACAACATACATGGAGTAAGTAATAATATCAGCGTTACCGAAACCAAAGACTTCAACAATACCACCGGAAATAGCCACTAAGATTGGAAGTTTTGCACCACATGAGAAGAATGGGATAACTCTAATTGTGGCGGTCTTTTCTTTTTCATCCGCTAAGGTACGTGTATTAATCATCGCAGGAACAGAGCAACCAAAGCCCATAATCATTGGGATGAATGCACGACCTGATAAACCGAACTTACGGAAGATTCTATCTAAGATAAAGGCGACACGTGCCATATATCCGCTGTCTTCCATAATGGAGAAGAATAAGAATAAGAATAAGATTTGTGGTAAGAATCCTAAGATAGAAAGTAAACCATCTAAAGCACCATCACAGACAAAGCCTGTAAACCATTGTGCATCTTCTGGTAAACCACTTTCCATCGCGCTTCTTAAGACGCCCAAACCAATGCCAGGAACATCATCACCAATTAACGCTCCTTTAAGCATATCAACAAAATTGAATAAGATGACACCAGGTGAATTGATACCAGCATCAGTCCAAATCAAACCTTCAAAGATGGTGCCTTCAAACGAAGGAGCAACATCAGAGAATAAACCACCTAAGAAGAATAAGTTTTCAGAGAATGTTAAGTGGAAAACTAAGAACAAGATAGCGGCGAAGATTAATAAGCCCCACACTTTGTGTGTTAAGACTCTATCGATACGGTCACTTCTTGTGCTATTGGCGTTTTTCTTCGCCTTCTTAGCTTCTTTTTCGTTTTTAGGTTCTTTAACTTCTTCCTGATGTTTTTTCAAAACGCTGGAATAGTTATTAGCGATATAGTTATATCTCTTATCAGCGATAATGGCTTCAATATCATCCCCAAAGACATCGTTTTTGATGGTCTTTTTGAATTCTTCCACCATTTCTAAAAGGTCTTTATGGTCTTTAACTTCCAATTCATCACCTTCAGCGAGTTTAATCGCATGGAATAATGGATTAGCGACTTCACGACCTTTGAAAGCAATTCTTAAATCACCGATAAGGTGCAATAAGTCTTGATCTTCAAGCACTGTTTGACCTTTTCTTGGTGTTTGACTTGCTTTATATGCAACTTGCATTAAGTCATCGAGGTTACTTTCTTTTAAAGCGGACACTCTAACAACAGGGACACCTAATCTCTTTGATAAAGTTTCTTCATCAATTTGATCACCCGCTTTATCGAGGACGTCAATCATGTTAAGAGCGACGACCACTGGAACATCGATTTCTAATAATTGAGTTGTTAAATATAAGTTTCTTTCTAAGTTTGTGGCATCAACGATGTTAATCACACAATCTGGTTTTTCATCGAGGATGTAGTTACGAGAGATGACTTCTTCGTTAGTGTATGGACTTAAGGAATAGATACCTGGTAAGTCGACAATCGCGATTGGTTCATCTAACTTCTTATAAGTACCGTCTTTCTTTTCAACGGTAACACCTGGCCAGTTACCGACATGCGCGGTACTACCGGTAAGGGCATTGAATAATGTGGTTTTACCACAGTTTGGATTACCCGCTAAAGCAAAATGTTTCATATTACTTCGCGTCCTCCACTTCTAACACTACTAACTGTGCCTCAGTTTTTCTGAGTGTTAGTTCGTATCCTCTGATTGTGACTTCAAGAGGATCACCTAATGGGGCTTTTTTTCTTAAATATACAGTCGCACCTGGGGTTACTCCCATGTCAAACAATCTTCTACGAAGGCGTCCCTCACCTTCTACTTTCTTAATAAGGCCAGTCTCGCCTATACGGAATTGGTCTAGTGTTTTTAGCATAACTCCTACCTTTCTACGCTACTAGAATTTTGGAAGCAATCGAGCGATCGAGCGCAAGTCTGCCATCCTTAACGATGATAATAACTCCTCCATTCATTGAAGATACAACGGTCACCTTAGCGTTGACCAAAACACCTAAACTTTCTAAGTGCTTTTTGTTTTTCTCATCAGCGAGCACTCTGATGATTGTGACTTCTTCGTTAATTGGAGCAAGAGCTATTGGCATACTATTTACTTCCTTTCAGTTAGTTATTACTAACATATTCCTCAAAAATAATAGTTAGTCTAAACTAACCACTATATTATATATTAAATATATTCCTTGTCAAATTATATTAATAAAAAAAGACGCCCCTACCGGCAAATAGGAGCGTCCCGGAGAAAGAACATTACTTGCTTTCTTTTTCTTTTTTGTCTGTGATGATCTTATTGCCGAAGTAGCCTAATAAGACACTCTTGAGGTCAATACCTAAGGTCTTATTGAGACCAGCGAAGATTTGATCACCGTGTTGTTGGATTTCAGAAACTAATTTCGCTTCATTGCCATCACCATACATTGTGATGCCATCGATTTGCGCTAAGGCGGCAGCGATTGGTTCACTGTAGGCTCTGACTGTTTCTGGTAAGACGTTGCTTTCTAAGATTAATTTTAATTTAGCAGCATCGTTGTAGTGTTCCATAGCATCAGCTTTGGCTTTGATGGCATCAGCTTCTGCTTTACCTTTAGCTTCGATACCTTGGGCTTCCATTAAGGCAGCTTCTTTATTAGCGTCAGCTTCAATACGAACGGCTGTAGCGGCTTGTTCACGAGCAGTCTTTTCAGCTTCTGCAGCAACTTTCTTAATTTCCGCTTTGCGTTGTGCTTCAACGAGTTCTGCTTCTGCCACTGTTTTTCTCTTGAAGAGTTCAGCTTCAGCAGCTTTTTCTGTGGCATACTTTTCAGCATCGGCCTTCTTGTTGATGGTAGCCGCTAATTTCTTTTCGGCTAATTCAACTTCTTTGTTACCAAGTTCGACTTCTCTTTCTCTCTTGGAGATTTCGGCATTGGTTGTGGCGATGTTGATTTCTTCTTGTCTCTTTTGTTCTTGAATACGATAAGCGGCATCAGCGTTCGCTTTCGCGGTATCTGTTTTAATCTTTAATTCCGCTTCCTTTAAGGCGTATTCAGTGTTCTTTTGGACAATGACTGTCTTAGAATTAACTTCTGCTTCATTAGCTTCTTGTGCGGCTTTTGCTCTAGCGATGCTGACATCTCTTTCAGCGTTGGCTTTAGCAATCGCAGCCTCTTTAGAAATTTGGGAGATGTTATCGATACCTAAGTTTTCAATAACGTTATTTCTATCAGAGAAGTTTTGGATATTGAAGTTCACTAGTTCAATACCTAGTTTGCCCATATCCGGAATGACGTTTTCTTGCACCTTAGTGGCAACACCCTTTCTATCTTGGACGAGTTCGCGGATACCGACTGTACCAACGATTTCTCTCATGTTGCCTTCAAGAACTTGTTTGACTTGTTCAATTAAGTCATCTTGGTTCATGCCTAATGTTGCTTCGAACGCTCTTTCGAGTAATTCTGGATCACTGGAGATTTTTAAGTTAGCGACACCATCAACGTTAATGTTAATGAATTCGCGTGTTGGAATTGGTTCACGAGTTTTAATATCAACTTGGAACACTTTGAGTGATAAGCGGTCCTTTCTTTGTAAGAATGGGATTCTCCAACCCGCTTTTCCTCTTAAAATTTTTCTTTTGCCGAGACCGGACACCATGATTGCTTCATCTGGTCTGGCCTTTGTGTAAGAGCAGGCGATGAAAATCACTGTTAAGATGACTAATACGACGCCTAATACAATTAATACCCACATAATACCTTCCTCCTTTGTGGTAACTTTTTTCGAGAAAGAGATTTGTGCCGAATATATCGGTAAATTCTCTTTTCAACATTATTGTACATATTTATACATTTTCTTACAATAAATATCGGAAAAATCGGATTAAGCTTTGCTTAAAAGTAATTAAAAATATAATAAGTAGCAAGGTTGTCTACTTAAAAGGACATCAGGGTCATAATTTATCGATAAAAAGAAAAATCCCCGGTAGTTATTTACCGAGGAATTTTAATAAGTTTAATTGATTTCTCTAACCGCTTCCACGAACAAATCCGTTAGTAGAGGATCAAACTGTGTGCCGCGTCCTTCTAGGATAATATTGATGGATTGCTCTTTAGAATAAGCTTTCTTATAAACACGGTCACTGATTAAAGCGTCATAGACATCCGCGAGAGACATAATACGTGCCTCTAATGGGATATCTTCACCTTTTAATCTATCTGGATAACCAGTACCATCATATCTTTCATGATGATATTTAGCGATGTTGAAGGCTACATCACTATATTCCTTATTTTCTACAGAATAGATAGTCTTCTTAATGATATTAGCCCCATAATTAGCGTGCTTCTTAATAACATCATATTCTTCAGGAGTTAATTTACCTGGTTTATTTAAAATAGTGTCTGGAATCTTAATCTTACCAATATCATGAAGAGGGGCCGCTAAAACGACATTACGGAAATAATCACCACTAATATCGGAGAACTTCTCATGCTTCTTCATTTTGCCAATTAATCGATACACGTAGTCACCGCTTCTCACAATATGACCACCTGTATCTTCATCTCTTTCTTCAACAACAGTGGCTAACGCGGCAACTGTACCTTTTTGGATCTTTTCAATCTTCATAGAGGTTGATATCTCTTTGGTGTTTCTCATACAAATAACACCATAAAGAAGCATGCCAATGACTAAGAACGTTAAGATGTTCATCACATCTAAATTAAAGGCATGTGGTGATTTAAAGAAATAAGAGAAAGTTAAATATAAAGCGGATTCAAATATCACAAAGATATACATTCTAAATGGTCTATCATCAGTGCTTAATGGTAATAACGCAATAAAAGCCACAACACTTGTCGCAGGCATTTCATAGTTACTAGGGGCCACACTTAAAAGGATGGAATAGGTCCAAAGAAGAGTTAACTGTCCATAACAAATAAATGAATTTAAATAGATACTCTTTTCAGGGATGATTTTAGTAATCGCGAAAAAGAAGATAAAACCACTACCAAGGGTTAATATCAAATAAGGTAACCATGTATCTGTTTTACTAATAAAAAGGGCATATAACAAAAATAAAAGTCCCATAATGGTTGCCAAAAGGGACGTGATTTTTAAAATCCTACGGTTACGTTTCCACATGAGAGGACGGATGAGAGAGTACTCCTCTTTATTGACACCGCCACGTACAAAGAAATTAATAACCTTTTTCGTCATAGAATGCTCCAATAAATAAAAAAATGATGTAAGATCTAACTTTTATATGATGTTGGCAGTAATTATTGTATAGGAAATATTTAAAAATAAAAACCCCGATAATTATTTATCGAGGAATTCTTTTAATTTTTGGAATGTTTCTTCATTAATCGCATGTTCAATTTCACAAGCTTGATCTTCCGCGCTTTGAGGGTCAACACCAATCTTGATAAAGAATGAAGTCAAGAACTCATGTTTCTCTAATGTGTTCTCAGCGATTCTTCTACCAATATCGCTTAAGACAAGTTCACCATCATCTTTCACGGATATTAATCCTTCTTGTTTAAGTTTTTTAACCGCGATAGAAACACTAGGTTTAGAGAAACCCAGCTTATTAGCGACGTCAATGGATTTAGGATTCTTACCTTCTTTTTCCAACTGTAAAATCGCTTCTAAATAATCTTCACGTGATTCTTTTTTGTTCATGAATCTCATTATACACTTATCTTTCTAGAATTGAATACAATCCAATGCGAGCATGATAACAAAGCCAACGATGAATGACCAAACACCGAAGTGGTCATGTCCCTCACTTGTCATCTCCGGAATCATCTCTTCCGCGACCACATAAATCATGCAACCAGCGGCAAAGGCTAAAGCCCATGGCATAATGCCTTGGATTTGCATCGCTAAGAATAAGCCAAATACTGCAGCGATTGGTTCCACAACACCTGATAACATACCAAATAGGAATGCTTTAAATGAGGAACCGCTTTCACCTTTGATTGGTAAAGACACCACTGCGCCTTCTGGAATGTTTTGAATACCAATACCAATAGCGAGTAATAAAGCGCCTACAAGTAAAGCGTGGTTATTAGGTTGTGATAACGCCACACCAAAGGCAATACCAACGGATAAACCTTCTGGGACGTTATGGATGGTGACCGCTAAAAACATCTTAGAGGTTTTAGATAATGATTTAGTTCTCACACCTTCTTCTTTGTTTTCTTGATTATGGAAGTGTGGCACCACCTTATCAATTAGCCATAAGAATCCAGCGCCTAGAACGATGGAAATAACCACCACTAGCCAATTAGGCATATAAGCAACGTTTCCGTCTTCTAAAGCCGGTTTAATAAGGGAAAAGAATGAAGCAGAGAATATCACGCCTGCGGCAAAGCCAGTAAAGATTTTATTTAATCTCGGTGAGATTTCTTTTTTACGAATAAAGAAGACAAATAATGCCCCTAATGTTGTGCAGATAAATATTAGGGGTATACCAATTAATGGATAGACAAAGTCTTGCATATTGATTACCTCCAAAAGAACAACTTTTTAACTGCTTGTGTTTTATAGTAACTAGTAATCCTATAACCTGTTGGATAAAAGGCTTTAACGAAATCTTCTTGATCTAAATCTAAAGGAGTGATGACCGTAAGAGAATTAGAAAGATGAGAAGCCTTTACTTTCTTATAAGAGGTAAAGTTCTTTCTCACTGTGTCTTCAACGTGCATTTCGCACATCCCACACTTCATTCCATCAATGCCTAAGATATATTTATTCATACTAGTTACCTATGGTGATTTACTACATGAGTTAGTCACCACTAACTACTATATCACAATAAATAAAATAGAAAAGAAAAACGTATTTAAATATGTAGCTCTTCCACGAATAAAGATATTGGTGTTTTAAAAAATACGCTTATTTTATAGATGTTTTGAAATGAGGCGTTATATAAGGATTGATCACTAGAACGATATTTGTTTAGCGTATTAACACTTATACCTGTTGCTTTGCTTAATTTATTAATGGAGCATCTATAACGTTTACAAAGAAGTCTTAATATCGTTTCTTCTTTTTCTTTGTCGTGGAAATAATCCACTAGTTGGGAGATATCCATTTCGTGATAAACATTATAAAGGTCTAGCATTTTTTCTAATGGTAATTTTAAAAACAAATATGAAAATGGTTTGCGTAGCATTAGGAATAGTTCAAAGTAACAATACCCACACCAGTAAGCATCGTTATATATCCCAAAGCTATCGTCTTTAGCAATATTGTTACCCACAATTGAATGATATCCTTCTTCAACTGAAATGTCCGAAATATCAGTTAAGTATCCTTTTTCAATTTCCATAACATATTTGCTATTAATCAAATAATCTGTGAAGGCAGCTGGGTGCATTTTATTATGGATGGCAATAACAAAATAACGGGCAAATGTATCTCTAATATCTTGAATCTTATAGTAGTCCATTATTCTTTATCAAATCTCCTAATCTAATCCTATCTATAGTCAATATTTCACAAGGACTTTGTGTAGGTATTATTGTCAATTTATAGTACTCTACTACTATGTTTTGTCTATTTTAGGTACACAATTAAATTACAAACATGCAAACAATGACATTCAAGAAATCATAAATACCATGGCCTAACGCTAAGCCTAAGTATTTGCAGTTCTTAAGGAAGTATTTAGCGAAGCCAAATATTAAACCAAAGCCAAAGGTAAATAAGACTTGGAAAAGACTACCGTTAATGATGTGCCAAATACCAAATAATGCCGCGGCAATAATGACACCAATCCATTTATGCTTTTTAAAGAAACCACAAAATGTTTCTTGATAATAAACTCTAAACACTAATTCTTCTACTGGGCCCACGAATAGGACAAAGAAAAGTAAAGAAATCAATAGGCTTGTCAAATTAAAGTCTTGGTGTTCGCCGACAATAGAATGACCTAGTAACGCTGGTAAAAACGCCGCGAAGAAAGAGATAACTAATGCCAATCCTAAGCCAATTAGATATTGCTTCCAGTTCTTTACATCAAAATCAATCTTAATACCTGTGATGATGATACTAGCGATAGCAACACCCGCCATGGCAAAATAAACGCCCCATCTTAAATAGGCTTTAGGTGTTCCTGTTATTGGCAAAATACTTGGTAGGAATGTTAATAAAACAAGCAATGCTGTAGTAATAATAAGGACGATAATTTTCTTTTTCATAATGTTTGGTACCAATCAAAGAAATCTTATCACATTTTAATATAAGAATTAATCGTTAAAGTGTATGGTTTATTATTCAGTTCATAAATCATTTGTGGCACAATAAAGATATGAAAAAGAGTAGGCCAATCCACATAAAAGTATCATCTGATAAAGAAGATTTAGTCGCTTTTGCGGAGAACATTAGTTCAGTAGGAGCAGGAAAGCCAAGCGATAAAGCTAAAGAAATAATGCGTCTATATGATGAAGGTGTGATTGATTTAGAAACAGCGGAAGCTGCTATTAAAGAATTACACACCAAAAACATTAATTGAAAGGCCCATCACGTTATGTGAACGGGTCTTTTTGTTTATTGTTTTTCTCTTTCAAAAGTCACAACGATACCATATCCCATGGCAATATTCGGAGAAACCTCCACAACTCTCCAGCCGCTTTTAGCAAGCTCGTTCATTCTTGCTTCGGCTTCTTTGACAAGAAGACTTTCCACTTTATATTCGTACATGGTTATTTGTCCTTTTCTTCTTTACTAATTTCTCTTAGTTCTTTTTGATCTCTTCTACCAGATGTTTCGTTATAGAAGTTAACAATGATAGAGGTAATAACGGCAACTGCGATAATACCGTATAAGCCCAAGATCACTGTTAATACTCTTCCTAAAGGAGTAACCGCGGTAAAGTCACCAAAACCAATTGTAGTCACCACGGCAAAGCTATACCATAAGGCATCTGGGAAATTAGTGATTCCTGGTTCTACTGTTTGAAGGACAATGGAGAAGCAGATAATCGTGGTTAATAAACCAAATAAGATTTCTAAAGAGAATGTGGAAACAATAATCTTAAATAAGACTTTCACTTTTAAAGTCGCAAAGATAATCATCGCCGCTTCAATGAATGATACCACAGCGATAAAGACACATTCTAAAGTCACAATTGTGACAACGTTTTCTTCCGCTGGAGTAATAAATATACCAACCGCTAAAACAACGGCGAAGGCAATGATTAAACCATTTAAAACAATGCTGCGTATATCATGCTTTTGAATAAGTGAGAATGCTCTAGATATGACGATAGATAAACAATATAGTCCAGCGGTGATTTGGAATACCTGCGGGTTATATGTATTGCCAGATAAAGAGACAATACCCAAAATAGCGTTAAATATGAATAATATTAATGATCTAATAAAGTTCAATTTGGTGCGGTCTTTTAAGAACGAAACAATACTTAATAAAGCTGTCGCCATAAAGACCCAAATTAAAAACTTACTAGCTTCTTCTGGTGTCTTTTCATAGATTTGTAAAATCGTTAAAGCGGAGAACGCTAAAACTAAAGTGGAAAGCACAGTACTAACTAATGTTAATAGCACTTTCATGAATGGTTTTTGAAAGAAATCAGTTTTACGTTTGCTCATAATGCAAATAATATAGCATTATTTATCATCGTTTTCTCTCTTTTTGGTACTATGGTGCCAATTTATGCTATTTTAGCGAGTGCTTCTTTCATATCATTGAGGCAATGATCGAATGTTTCTTTTGGATAGCCACGCTTGTTAAAGAAGTGAAGCGCTCTCATACAGCCAAGCACTCTGGCTTTATTAGAAATCTTAATATATTCTTCATCATTTAAATCAGAATAGTACTTTCTAGAAAGTTCTTTCCAAATGTATCTAGCTTTATCAACAGATATACCGAGGAAGTCTTCCACTGAGCGAGGATCTAAGAAACTGAATTCATAATAAGAATTACAAATCGAGGCTAATTCAAAGATTGGATTACCAATACATAAAGTATCCATATCAATAAGCATTAAGTCATTACCCACCATTAATTGGTTTTTAAGATGGAAATCACCATGCATTAATGTTCTTGAATCTGGGACTTCATTAATCAATTTATAAAGGGTGTTATATGTTTGCTCATCTAAGAAACTTTTAACTTTTTCTAAATAGCCAAATGATAACTTCTTCATATCTGGTAAGGAGCCATCAGTGACTTCTCTACTATGCATATGTTTAAGCACTTTCACCGCTTGATTAATAAAGGCATCAGTGTTTTCTTGGCTTTCATTGACATATTTAGTGCATGAACTAGCGTCTAATAGTTCGAATATTGTGCCATAGTCTTCCCCTACTTTAACGATTTGTAAGGCAATCGCAGTAGGTAAACCCATCACAAAGGCTTTCTTAGAAAGTTCTCTTTCGTTTTTAATATCATCTAGCGTTGTATGTTTATCGTAATATACTTTAACGATAGTATCAGGCGCTAAACGATAGACCGCTCCATGAGCGCCTTTACCAATTAATGGGCAGCCTTCAACAGAAACAACTGGGAAAGCTTTTTGGATGTTAACAATCTTGGTAAAACCTGTCATTTCAAAAATATCATAGACTTCAGTGGAAGCATTAATGACGGAAGTATCATCCACTTTCTTTTTAATACCTAAAACAACACGTAAACCCGCACTAGAGATGTATCTTGTGTTACCAGCATCAAGCACTACTGCGTCATAGTTTTTCTTGCTTAATAAGTCATTAATTTCTTTTTCTGTTGATTCGCATGTATCAAAAGATAACGAGGACGGTAATTGATAATTGAGTGTTTCCATGTTGTTATTCACCTTCTACTTGTTCGACTGGTTGGACGCTTTTAACGGCTTCTAAGAAACCATGATAAGCGGGCTTTTTCGCGTATTCACCATCAAATAATAATGGATATTGATCTCTTCTCCAAGAAGCATTATCGGTAATGCCCCACATGACTAAAGCATCAATATTAGTTTGTCCAGCTTGATTAGCCTTTAAGACCTTAGTCACTAAGTTCTTATAATATGTGCCTTGAGAATTAAAGATTGTTTTAGTGTTACCACTTGTGGTGACATCGATTTCTGTTAGTTGGCACGCTAGACCTTTTTGATGGATTAACTTCGCATCAGTAATGATGTTATCAACGCTTGCGGTTGTGGATAAGTGAGTTTGAATACCCACACCATCAATTAAGTTTTCCGCGATGGCTTTCTTTAATAATGTATTAAGGGCAAAACGACAGTTATTAGTGTCGTAATCATAAGCATAGTCGTTATAGTATAAGGCTTGTCCTTCTGCGGCATATTGTCTTGCGTATTTAAAAGCGTAATAGACGAAGTCGTCACCAATAGTTTGATACCAATAGTTTGGATTCACACCATTATTATCGGTTTTTCTAATTTGTCCGTTTTGTACCGCCTCATTAGCGACGTCCACTGCGTACACGAGTCCTGGCCATCTATTATTAATAGTGTCAAAGACCGCTTTAATGAAGTTTTCCATACGTTGAAGCATGATTGTTTTACTAACAACCGCTCCTTTATCAGAATAGTTCTTTCTAAAGAACCATTGAGGGGTTTGATCAAACCACACTAAGGTATGGTGTCTAACTTTAATATGATTAGCCTCACAGTAGCTATACATCTTTTCAAATGGTGAAGTTTTAATTGCCACTTGTGTTTCATCACTCTTCGCGAGTTCTAAGCAACCTTCTTGATCAAGGATGTACTGTGGTTTACCTTCGTTTTCCGCGGTCACACTATTGAAGTTATCTTTTAAGATTTTACGATACTCAGTATTACGCATCATTTGACCGCTCATACATGTACCAACTTTAAAGTAATTTTCATATGTTCTATAAAGTGATTCATCGTTATAAACATATCCCGTCTTCACTGTTTCTTCACCAAGAGTGATATTGATATCATCGACAAAGAATAATCCTGTATAGCCTGGATCAGTGACTTTATAGTTTAATCTAATAGCCCCTAATGTTTCTAAAGTGTCATAGGAGACCACTAGTCTAATCCATGTATCAAGACTATCTTCAGTAATGGTGACTAACTTACTCTTTAAAGAGTTATTCATGGAGATAGGGAATACTTCCATTTGGAAGGATGAGATATTACCATCACTTGGTACATATACGCATAAAGAGATGATATCCCCGTTTTTCGCATCATCTTCTATGAAGTATGGTTGTTCTATTAAATCACTACCTAAATAAGCTTGTTTATTGTTGTACACTACTTCGTATCTAAGAGAGTTCTTATCGGTATTACCGAAATCATTAACTATTTCACCATGGCTATTTTCATTCGCGAGACCTAAAGGTAAGACATCACTATTCTTTGAAGATGTCCATTCCTTGACTGTATCACCAATCTCAATTGGTTTTGGTTCTTCACTTTCATCTGGTTGACTAGTTTTATTGTTATTACACGCAATTAAAAAAGACGCAGTCAAAAAAGGGATAACCGCGCATAGTAGTCGTTTTTTATTGTTCATAAGCCAATGGTTCCTTTATCAAAAACATTTTAACGAAAGATTGGCTAAAAACAAATATAAATATTATTTATCTTCTTTAATAATAACTTGGGTATCTATAATCAAAAACACCTGTGCAATAGAACTGGCCGCTTACATAATAAACTTTGTGTTGGTTAACATAGAATCCTGTTTCGTAGATGAAAAATAATAAGTCATCAGGATGTTCAAAAGAGAGTCTAACTACATTAAGTAATCCTTTTCTGGTCATATCAAATATATCGATAATATAACTACTTGTTGTCTTATCTTGAGACCAAATCACAATATCGTCTACACCATTTGAGTCATAGTCATTAAGACCAATTTGCATAGCTTGAGCATCGATGTCACTGCACATAGGAAAACTATTCTTCTGGGAAGGGAGATACAAAAATAGAGCATAGGTATTATCTCTAATGGTCATAATCTGTATTTCGTCAGTAAGATTAGAGATACTCTTTGGAGTGACATTATATGTAGGAAAGCCACGAGAATCAATGTGGCTGTCATTGAGAAATTGCGCTACACCCTTAGTTGAATAAGAATTATAATCCGGCTGATAATATGACGTATCATAGCCATACGCTACATAGGGACTCACGTACTCAGTTGGCGTAACGGAAGACTTTGAGGACGACTCGGATGAAATAGCCACTCTAGAGCCTATATGGCCTTTATAAGACACTGTGACTTCACCACATCCCGCTAAAGAAGTCGCCACCACGATTAACGATGTTAAAAGTAATAGTTTCTTTTTCATACTTTTAAAACCTCTTCCATGGGTCATTCCCTCTTTGTTGTGATTCATTAATTTTTCTATTAATATCATCAACAAGGTCTTCTTGTTCGTTATATCCATTAAAGCCACTATTATCATCAAAACTATAATCATCATGTTTCTCTTCTTCTTTTTGAGAATTAGAGTTATTTACATATGCCATATAGTTTTCTTTCGCCGCTAATGAGCTTAATTTTCTAATAGCGTGTGAAATATAGTCTTGTTCACTTCTTCTTTTAAAGGAGATGAGGAAGACGACAAGACCAATGATGAAGTCAATAATTGAGGCCACTATATAGGCTTGATATTGAAAGATCTCAGGGGTTTTATTAAATTCCTTCGCTAACGCTTCTAAATTATAAATCACCCATAAATTAAAGAAGAACATCACGGCAGCGCCAAACATATTAGCGATGCCAATACCTCTTGGTATCCAATAATATTTTGGGTAATGGGCTTTACCATAATCTAATAGTTGTTGTCTGGTGTATTCTTTCTCGCCGATTGTCACTGGATAAGTCATATACCTTATTCTCCTTTTAGCGTTTGAGCGTAATACTTTTCAATTATTCCGTTAGAGTTAAATACTTGTTTAGGTTGTGTACTTTTTAACTTTGATAAATCATCATTCTCTTGTTCTTGATAAACATAGTAGGTGTTGTCTTTATAGTAGAAACCCGTCACTAATTCTTTATGATCTGGTCCTTCACTGATGTAATAACAACTATTACTTGTTAATACCTTTTCTTTAGTGACACTAGTGTAGCTAACTAAGAAACCATAGTTATCAATTGTTTCTAGTGTTTGATTAAGTAAGTAGGTTTCAGGACTAGATTGACCACTAGTAATATCAAGAAGAGTGATTTTATAGAGTTTACCACTATTAGAGTAGCTCATCATGGTGTAATCGTATTTGCCTAATTCTTTTTGCGTATAAGTAATACACACTAGATTAGAGCAGTTATCATCGTAATCTTTCTTAATCTCATGATTAGCGATATCCACCATCTTAGAAGCAAATTGATTTACTTCCTCGTTATTAGAAGGACCACTACTAATGGATAGACTACTAACACTTTCAGTTTTGTTGTTATTAGTCATCACTAGAATGAGAATTGGAATAGCAATGATATCGAAAATAAGAAGAGAAAATAACACTACTTTGAAGATGTGACGTTTCTTAGACGCTTCATCTTCATTTGTTTCGATTTCTTCATGCTTATTTTGCTTAGGCATGGTTATATTCTAATCCACCTTCAATAATTAGACTATTTAATTTACTTAGAACCGCTAGATTATTATGAAAAAAGTTCCAAATCAGGAACCTTGTTCATATTAGTCATCATTTGGATAAAAGACATCAACGTTGATATCAAACCTTGTGACTTCTCCTTTAGAAAGTGTCGCAGTAACACGAATCTTTGGATTAAGCGCTGGGTCACCAACATAGATTAAGCATTGGCCAAAGCCTGTCTTCACAACTTTGTATCCATGTTGTTCAAACTTATCTTTAAAGTCCAAGAAATTAAACTTAGTTTTTAACGTCATTATCACATTAGCATCACCGAGGAATTCTACTTCTGACTCATATGCATAGGCATGAGCGTCCGGGGCACCACCACCAAAGAAATATGTATCGTGGCAATCAATGACGAATTGATGAATATACTTATTGTCTTCACCGTTAGAAAGAATTAAAGAATCGACTTTTTCGCTTGCGTAAGATGACCTACTAATATCATATTCTCCGTTAGCGTTTAAATAAGCAGGATAGACATACTCGATGATATCGAATCTCAGAAGAGTTTCAAATCCATCCATCATTCTATTTAATCCACTGATGTTTTGTTTTTGCCTTTCTTTAGAATAGTCATAATTGATTTCTTGATAGTGATAGGAAATAAGGCGGTCCTTTTTATAGTAATTGCCTGTTTCAGGGTCTCTATTAGAAACTACTTCGTTATAGTAATGATATTGGAGTAAACGATACGAACGAGAATAATCATAAACAAACATTATTTGTTCTCTACGTGAATAACGATATGGATGACCATTCGCATCATCAGTATTAACGATATCCTCTAAACTATTGTAATAGCAGAGATGGTCTTTACGGTCATAGTAAACCTCCCCAAAAGGCTCGATAAAGTGTTCTTTAAAAGCTTCGTCTGGCTTTTGATATTTTGCGGAACGATTAATGGTTTCTTGGCCATCTTTATTTGTCTTTTCAACAGTCAAGACAGCATTAAAGCTGGTATTCCATCTATAAGTTTCAGAAGTATGTCCTTCAGTGAGGTCATGATCCGAACCAGTAATCTTGTGGGAATATTCGTCATTTCTTTTCAAGACATACGGAACTTTATCAACACCAGTGGGAGCATCAAAGAATTCGGTGTTTGTCTTATAGGATGTGAAGTCTTCTTTACCATTTGAGTATTCATATTTTTCTTCAACTTCACTGATGTTAGAAACTTCAGAATTAAAGTAATTATATTCATCGATTAGGGAATTCCCGTATCCACCAGCGGTTCTTTTAAATTTATAGTTTTGATAATAATTATTTTTAGGACCATCAATTTTATTGCTACATCCCCCTAATAAGAAGGGAATGACTAGGGAACATAATAATAGAATCTTTTTCATTGGTTGTCTTACCTCACCAATAGTGTACTAATCGTATTAATACACGTCAACACTTTTCCGATATTTTCATACTTTTTTAAGCAAAAATAAAAAGTCCCATCAAGCTAGTTGAGGGACCTTCCCAGATGTCATAAACCCAACATCAATCGACATCCGGAAAGCATATAATATACAAAATGTTTACTTATGTAAATAAGAAATATAATTA
>CAMKQK010000012.1:0-29460 GCA_946414915.1 uncultured Caryophanales bacterium | reverse complement strand
TTTCTAATGCTTGTTCACCATTGTCTGGTTGAGAAAGGATTAATTCGTTAATATCAACACCTAAATTTTTCGCATAGAGTGGATCAATCGCGTGTTCAGCATCAATAAAGGCTGCGCGACCACCTTGCTTTTGGCATTCAGCAATAGCGTGCAACGCTAATGTGGTTTTACCACTGCTTTCAGGTCCGAAGATTTCAATAATTCTACCTTTTGGATAACCACCGACACCGATGGCTTGGTCAATGAGTAATGAACCGGTTGGAATGGCATCAACATCGACTGTTTCTCTATCGCCTAAACGCATGACAGCGCCTTTGCCATAGAGCTTTTCAATTTGTTTCAACGTCTCGTCTAACGTATCGTTTTTTAAGTTCTCTTTTTCTTTTGCCATATGAGATCTCCTTCTACTTAATAAATAGGTGTGATTTTTGATTTTTTTCCTAAAAAATTATTATTTTGTTAAAGCGTTTTCCAGTAGCGTAAACGCTAAAATTATTGCCTTTTCTTGTATTTTATTACGCTCTCCCTCTAATTGATAGGGAAATGCTTCAACTTTTTCTGGTGTGGCTAAGCCGATATAGACTTCACCAACTGGTTTACCTTCCATTGCTTCTGGACCAGCATTACCAGTAAAGGAAACACAGTAATCAACGTTAAGTTTCTTTCTACCGAGTTCCGCCATTTGAAGAGCGATTTCTTTACTAACAACACCAAACTCGTCAACAAGAGCTTGTTTAATTCCAAGTAATGCCACCTTTTCTTCTGTTGCGTAAGTAACTAGGCCACCTTTATAAAACTTAGAAGCGCCTGGAACAGCTGTAATCTCTCTAGCGAATAATCCACCAGTGAACGATTCGACTGAACCAAGAGTGAAGCCTTTTTTACGAAACAAAGAATTGATGTCTTGGGAATTCATTTTATTTTCCTTCTTTGAAGACGTGCTTGTTTTGAATGACGTAAATGACACCAGAAATAAATGAAGCGGCTGTTGCTAAGTAGACTAAGAAGTCTGCAATGTGTAAGCCGGCTGGCCAATTAGCGTCAAAATATCTGAATGGGAAACCATTGAGTAAAACTGCTCCAATGGCCACCATTTCTAAAACTGTTTTTAATTTGCCGAAGATGTTCGCGGCAATGACTGTACCTTTGCTAGCGGCGATAAATCTTAAAGCGTCTACAACAATGTCACGAGCAACTAAGATAATAACGCACCAAACATTGAAGGAAATAACACTATCACCATTTGGGACATAACGCGCAAAAACCGCAGGAGCGGCTAAGAATATAACAAGAGAATTGACTAATAATTTATCGGCCACTGGATCAAGGAACTTACCTAAATCTGTGACTTGATTATTCTTTCTTGCAAGGTAACCATCGAGATGGTCTGTATAACTAGCGATAACAAAGAAAGCAAATAAGATTAAGAAGACTAAATTAATACCCGTGTTGCCTAATTCAAATGTTTGCCAGCCATTAAATGCGTTAATAATGTTTAACACAAATAAGCCGATTATCATGAGCACAATCATGATGATTCTAGTGAATGTAATTTTTGTTGGTAAATTCATTTTGTCTCCTTAGTGAGTATCCGGTCCTATAAGCCATGTTCTGTTTTGACAACCATTTATCTAGGCAATGCCTACAAGGATTAATTCAGTTCTCTTTCCTTGTCTCCCCTACCAAATTTGGGTTTCTCGCTTGTGGGGTTTACCGCGTTCCACTTTATTATTTCTAATAAACTACGTCACTGTGGCACTTTCAGGGATTCGACCATGGTTTCCTTTAGGTGTCCTCCCGCCGTTACGTACTCCTACGTACCTAGCGTTATTTGTTCCGCTAGCGCAATCACTACGAGCATCACAGCTCGTGCGAGCATGGACTTTCCTCTACCGAAGCAGCGATTGTCCAGACCGGAATTATAAGATGTTATTTGATTGTGTCAGGATTGAATCCATGATTCCAAAGGAATTTTTCTAGAGCATTGATCTTTCTGACTAACTCGATATTGTCTGTGGTGACATTATCACTGGATTTAATATTGGTGAAGCGAGCTTTGTATCTTTCTAGTTCCACTTCTAGTTTTCTCTTATCGCTTTCGAGTACTTTGTTTTTCTGCTTTAGTGATTCGTATTCAGTAACAGGAATGACGACACTAGCTTCAACAAGTTTGTAATCTTGAATGACCATATCTAAGAAGCGATCGACTTCCTCAGCGTCATAAGCATTCTTATGGGTAATGGGGAATGTATGATTCAAGATTGTTTGTGAATTAAGAAAAAGCTTTACTGCCATATTTGCTCCATTTCTTATATAATATAAGAGATAATTTTATAATTCAATCTTTTCTCTTTTGAAAAAAGAGGAAATAGTGATATACTATCAAAGAAATTTATGAAGAAATTCGAAAAGTTATTAAAAGGTCATAAGTCATTAGTCTTCTTAGACTTCGAAGGAACACAGTTCTCTCACGAGATGATTGCTATCGGCGCTATGCAAGTAGTGATTGACCGTCATGGCTACATTAAGAAAAGTAAAAAGCCTTTCAGGGCTTATGTTAAAGCACACAATAGAGTGGGTAAAATCGTTACTGATTTAACCGGCATCACAGAAGATATGCTCAAACAACAAGGTGTGAGTTTCTACACTGCGATGAGCGAACTTAAGAAATACTGTGGTATCTCTTTTAAGAAATCCTCATTCATTACCTTTGGTAATCATGATATGAAGATTTTATCTTCCTCTATTTCCTATAGCTTTGACTTCCCAAAAGAAATCGTCCAATGCATTCAACAAAACTATATTGATTTCAGCGCCTTCATTTCTGAATTTATGAGAGATGATAAGGGCAATCCACTATCACTAATTAGATACTGTGATGCCTTTGGTGTGAAACAAGCTGGTCCCGCTCATGATCCAGCAGTTGATGCTGAAAATTTAGCGTGGTTATATGACGCTACAATGAGAAAGAGTTCATTACTCGTTGAAGAATATAAGAAAGTTTTAAAAACATTTAATCATTTCCCAGTTCCTGTTGCTAATACTCTTAAGAAATTAGCGAACAATGAGAACGTGACATATCAAGAATTCGAAGAAGAGATTAAAAAATATATAGCGTAATGAGATATCCAAACGGTAAGACATATCAAAAGAAGGAAAACATAGAACAGAATAAAACTTCTGCTCATAGAACCCTTTTGAGCGCTGCAAACCGTGGTATGTCTTTAGAAGAAGATATCAATCTTTCTAACGATTATTATCGTGATGCTGGTATTGCGTTAATCAATAAAAGACCAACACCAATCAATATTGTCAAAGTCGATTATTCAAAAGGCGCGAGAATTACTGACGCCTATTTTGAAAAGCAATCCACGACTGACTATAACGGTGTTTATAAGGGAAGATATATTGACTTTGAAGCTAAAAACACTAAGTCCACTACTTCATTCCCTTTAAGCAATATTAGTGAGCATCAAATCGTCCATTTAAAAAACGTCCTTAAGCATGGAGGCATTGCGTTCTTTATTATTTCTTTCCAAGTGAAAGATGAAATCTACTTATTAGATGCTTCTTTCGTGATTGATTTCTATGAACATGGAAAAAGAAAATCCATTCCTTATGAAGTATTCACTAAAGAAGGTTTTTTAATTAAACAAGATTACGCTCCTAGACTACATTATCTAGATGCTGTCGACGCTTTATATTTTAAGTAATTACTTGCGCTTATTAGTGCACATGTCGCTTATTTTGCAGTTTTCACACTGTGGATTTCGCGCGGTGCAGAAATAACGGCCAAAGTGAATTAATTGATGATGAGACTTAATCCATCTTTCTTCTGGAATAAGTTTTTTAAGTTTCCTTTCAACATCAATTGGTTCATCTTCCTTTTTAGCAAGGTTTAATCTTTTACTAATCCTTAATATATGAGTGTCCACGGGTAAGTCAGGTATTTGAAATATCTCAGCGCGTATCACGCCCGCTGTTTTGTTTCCCACTCCTGGAAGAGTCATAAGTTCATCTTTATTAGAAGGGACTTTGCCGTTGAATCTTTCTAATAAATCTTTAACAATCCCTTTTAAGTTTTTAGCTTTGTTTTTATATAAACCAATTGGTTTTAAGATTTCTTCAATATCACTTAATGGTGCTTTGTTAAGTTCTTCTAAAGAAGGATACTTATCAAACAATATCGGTGTTACCGCATTAACTGACTTATCAGTTGTTTGAGCGGATAGCATCACCGCGATGACTAGTTCGTAATCTTTAGAATAAAAAAGTTCACATCTCGCGGATGGGAACATTTCATCTAGATAGTTAAGTAATGGATTGATATTAGTCTTCATCATCCTCATCAAGCCATGGGGTTTTCGCGATACGAATAGTTTCTTCTAAATTCTTGGTCCAATCATCATCAATTGATGTTTTGCCTTCCGCTTCAAGATCATCTCTTTTCGCCCATGTTAATAAAATCTTATCCACAGACTTAATAGATTTTTTGCCTTGATTAATGGCTTCTTTTAAAGCGTCAATAATGACTTCGTCAGTATAACCCATAGAAACCCATTCTCTAATGGTGCTTACTTCAGTTGGAGACAAGGAACGACCTAATTCATTTTGAAACTTTTCAAAGATATTGCTCAATTGGTTGGAAATTGTTTCACTGTTCTTGGCTTCGTTTTCTTTGGAAACACTGATTTGGAACTCACGGTAAAGTTTCTCTTTAAGAGGATTTAGAGATGTCACAGTTTTTCCATTAACTGTCGTGTATTCCATTAAACCACGTGTTAATAAGTCTGCAAGTAATCTATCGATTTCTTTGATGTCTAAAGACATCTTTAATGATAAAAGATCCGCGGTCACAAACTGATCGCCATGTTCAATTAAGTGATCAATCATCATAATGATCGCTAATTGGTTTTCACTGATTTTAAGTTTTTTGTAGTTTTCTAAAAGAAGAAAACGGAAATCAATTGCTTCGCTAATCATGCTATTACTTTATCACACCCACTAGGTTTGCTATATCAAATTCTTGAAAAATTCTTTCTTTTTCTTGTTGATCCACGACTTTGTCATCAATCTTAGCGAGTTCGCTTCTGATTTTCGCATCAGTGGTGTTTTTTAATAAATGGAAATTATCATGCATGGCTTTTAATAAAGATCCTTCAATATCTAAGTTATGCATGAGATGGAATCTAATAGCCCTTAAGATTCTTAAAGGATCTTCTTTAAGTCTAGTTTCTGGATCCCCTACCGCTCTTAGAAGATGGTTCTTTAAATCTTCTTGACCATGCGCATAGTCAATGACATTTAAATCTTTATCCATATATAAAGCGTTCACGGTAAAGTCTCTTCTTGAAAAGTCTTCTCTTAAATCTTTAACGAATTCAATCTTGCTTGGATGACGTCCATCTAAGTAAGCTGATTCTTTTCTTAAGGTAGTAATATCAAACTTTACACCTTCAGGACTCTTGAACTTTAAATAACCAAAACGGATAAATGTTTTATCAATCTTTGGTAAGAAGGAAGCAATTTCTTCTGGAGTCGCTTCACTTACACAGTCGACATCCGTTATTGGTTCACCTAAAAGATAATCTCTAACGGTACCACCGACGAGATAAAGATTGAACCCATGTGAGTTGAACTTCTTAGCGAGTTCTTTAAAGATATAAATTTTGATTTCCATAATAAATATTCTACACGCATTGCGTGATTACATACAGCTTAAAAAACCAGCGCTGGGCTGGTTTTTTCGCATCGGCTACTTATTTAATTTGCCTTTAAGTGCTTTAGATAGTCTAAATGTCACTGAGCGAGATTCCGCAATCTTAATACGTGTGTGTTGCTTTGGATGTGTACCATCACGTGATTGACGGGTTTTTGGGGTGAAGACACCAAAGTTTGTGATGTTGACTTCTTGACCTTCTAGCAAGGCTTTTTCGATTAAGTCGAAGCATAAGTCAAGTGCATTTCTGGCATCTTTCTTGGAAAGGTGACCCTCGTCTGCGACGATTTGGACTAAATCTCTTTTGTTGAACTTCTTCACGATTAAAAACTCCCTTTTTAATTAATCTGAAATTTGCTTATGTGATTTAGCATTTTCATTATATAGCAAATGTTGCGAAAAATGAAAGGATTTTTTTGCGAATTATTTAGATTTAGTCTCGAGATTGTTGGGCTCTCTTCTTTAAAACGATACGAATTGGGGTGCCGTCAAAGTTGAAAGTATCCCTCAATCTGTTCTCGATATATCTTTGATATGAGAAGTGCATGAACTGTGGATCGTTGACAAAAAGAACGATTGTTGGAGGGGCAGAACTAACTTGTGATGCATACAAAATTTTTAGACGGCCTCCGTTAAAATTTGGTGCCTGATTCATCACTTGAGCATCTTGCATAACCTCATTTAAGAGGCTTGTTTTGATACGTGTATAGTAAGCTGCGTGAACAGTATCTAATGTTTCAAATAAGGTGTCTAATCTTTGCTTTTTAAGAGCAGAAACAAAGACGACAGGAGCGTAGTCTAAGAACTTATATTCTTCACGAATAATCTTCACATAGTCGGACATGGTATTGGTTTGCTTATCAACAAGGTCCCATTTATTAACTACGATAATGATGGCTTTATGTAAATCGGTCGCGTATTGAATAACGTGTTTATCTTGTTCGGTAATGCCTTCTTTACCATCGAGCACTAATAAAACGATTTCGCTTCTTTCGATGGCTTTGAGTGCTCTAATAGCAGAATATTTATCAATGGATTCATAAATCTTACCGCGTTTCTTTAAACCCGCAGTATCGATAACCAAATAGTTTTTATCATTACGTTTAAATGGAGTATCAATAGAGTCTCTAGTGGTACCAGAGATATTACTAACAATAACTCTATCTTGGTTCAAGATAGCGTTTGTTAAAGAGGACTTACCAACATTTGGTCGACCGACGACGCAGAATGTGACTTTGTCTTCTTCGAGTTCTTCTTTGTTTTCTGGTAAGTATTTAACGATTTCGTTAAGAATATCACCAATGCCAATACCATGCGCACCACTAACGACGTGTGGTTCACCAAGGCCTAAGCCATAGAACTCTTGAGCGTCCGCCATATGGGAGCCTTCATCAATTTTATTAACCGCCAAAATAATTGGCTTATTTACTTTTCTAAGAATGCCTGTCACTACTCTATCATCAGTGGTAATTCCAAGCTTGCCATCCACCACAAACACGATCACGTCTGCCTCATTTATCGCAATTTCGGCTTGCATACGTATTTGTTCTTGGAATGGTCTATTAACGATTTCAATACCACCTGTATCAATTAAAGAGAAGTGACGACCGAGCCATTCGCATTGCCCGTAAAGTCTATCACGTGTAATGCCCATTTCATCATCAACAATCGCATGACGTTCACCGAGCATACGGTTAAAAATCGTTGATTTACCAACGTTTGGAGAGCCAACAATTGCGACAACACCCTGAGCCATTACTTCTTCTCCGCTAACTTCTTGTCAATAATCTTATTAACTTCAGCGACGACTTCGTCGATAGTTAAATCAGATGTATCTAAATGAATTGCATCTGGCGCTGGTTTAAGAGGGGCAAAAGCACGATGGGAATCAATGTAGTCTCTCTTTTCCACGTCTGCAACAATATCTTCATAAGTACATGCGATACCTTTTTCTTGGTTTTCTTTATAACGGCGTTCCGCTCTCTTTTCCACAGAAGCCACTTGGAAGATCTTCACTTCAGCGTTTGGTAAAACATATGTACCAATATCACGTCCATCCATAATGACAGAATCTTTTTCCGCCATCTTTCTTTGGAGTTCGACTAAAGCAAGACGAATGTCTTTATAGGAAGCAATATATGAAACGTTACCAGAAACATCAGTGCCTCTGATTGGTTTGCTGACATCAACACCGTTGCATAAAACAACATAACCTGGTTTGAGTTCAATATTTACTTCTGGGATTAAAGCAACACAAGCTTTTTCATCTTGGCAGTCCACTCCCTTTTGTAAGCAGTACCAAGTAAACGCACGATACATTGCACCTGTATCAATATAGGTGAAACCTCTCATGAGTGCGACTTGTTTAGCAATGGTAGATTTTCCTGCAGCGGCAGGTCCGTCAATAGCAACAGCGACTTTCATCTTATTGTCCTCCAAAGGCATATATAGCAAAAATAATAATTCCCGCGATTAAACAAAGACCCACTAGAACAGTAGCGGCGCACATAAAGAACTTCTTAGTCCAAATACGTTTTGGTTCTTCAACAGGAGTTTCTTCTATTTTACCGAGCACTTCTTCTAATGGAAGAGTGGATGTCGTATTCATCTTATCAGAAACGATAGAACTATCGCGATAACTAACGGCTTCAGGCTCATTATTAATCGACTTGAACTCGTTTAATGATTGACGATACTTTTTGTATTTTTCTAATCTTGTTTCACTCATAATTAGTCCAACATATTTATTCTAATTTAATTAGAATGCTTTTTGAACAAAAAATGACTTTTTTAGTAAATTAATCCCAAGGTTATTGAAAATACCCCCTCTTCCGACTATAATCATCTTATATAACCCAAGGAGGCATTACTCATGGCTAAAAAAAGAGTAAAAATTGATGCAGCTTCATGCATTATGTGCGGCGCTTGCGTTGGCTCCTACCCAGATGATTTCAAATTCTCTGATGAAGGTCCAGCAGTTCCAGTGAACGGCGAAGCAGATGAAGATGCTGTTGGCGTATGCCCAGTTGGTGCAATCTCTGTTGAAGAGTAAAATACAACAAAAAACTAGGCCTTAATTGACCTAGTTTTTTTGTGCTCTTTTTTATTCTTTCTTTTCTTCTGTAGCGGGTTCTTTTTCCTTTTGAATAAGGATGTTACCAACGAACCACTTTTGGAAGAATTCCGATCTTCTCATAAAGACGAAGATTAATCTATTGAAGAGAATTTCGTACGCTGCAAAGCAGATTGCCACTTTTAATAAGTTGAATGGGCCGTATATTAAGCTAATCGCACCGATATATGGCCATGGATCAACCGCTTGGACGTTTGATTTAGTCAAATAGTTATAGACTTTAAGAATCATTCCGTCCTCAAAGCACGTGGATAAGCGTGGAGGATTCGCGTAGATGGTCATATAAGAAGGAGTAATGAAGATGGCGTTGAATAATGTCATGGTCACACTCACTAAAATAGCGATGGAGACGTAGGCAATAATACGGAAACCAATGCCCTTCTTAAACCATTTTAAGCGGCTGGTAATAAACATACCAACGATAAACATCAGTGACGCTAATATCGCGGTAAGCTCTCCTAAATAGTTAGAAGATGTACCGACAAAAAGGATTTTAAATCCTGTTTTAATAATGGCAATAAATGCGCCACCTGGTAAACCATAAAGCGCATAGCCGATAATTGTCACAATTTCACTGATTTCAATTTCTAGCCATGGCGCGAATGGGTCAGGTATCTTCACAAACGCCATTAACACTGCACCTAATGCTGATAAAACACCAATAGTTGCAATTCTAGTGATTACTTCACTAGGTTTTCTTATCTTGTTCATAAAAAATAGACCTTTCCCAAGGCCTTAAAAAACGTACTTCTTTCATCCAGACTTTACTGTCGCCACTTGAATTTCACAAGTTCCTGCCCTATTAGGCTCGCGGGGTTTACCGCCGGTCGCTTTTCGCTGCCCTGAAGTGATTTCTATTATATACTCACTTTTATAAAATAAAATACTATAACGCTTTATTTTTTATTTCGCCGTATGGACGAGGATATTTATTAGGAGTTTCCCCTACCTTTTTAATATAAATAAAGGATCTGTTTTCTTTGGATTCTGGAAGTTGATCTTCATAAATATAATCGACTTCACCTTTAAGTTTCTTTAAAGCACCTTGAGCTTCTTTGATTTCTTCTTCAAAACCAGGGCCTTTCATAGCAATAAATACACCACCAATTTTGAGAAGAGGTAACGCTAATTCAATAAGGATTCTTAACGAAGCAACAGCTCTCGCAGTAACCACCATAAATCTATCTCTATTGTCTCTTGCAAACTCCTCTGCACGGGCAGTTATTCCATCCACGTGTAGGCTCTTTTCCTTTGCATAGTCCTCAATGAACTTCACTTTTTTAGCCGTGCTATCAAGGGCAAAAACATGGGCTTTTGGTGAAAGAATTGACAACACAATACTTGGGAAACCAGCGCCCGCACCGATATCTAAAATATCTAATCCTTCAAAGTTTTGATTGTTTAAAAGAAGCGCACTATCAAAGATCATTTTTTCCACAAATGATTCTTCATCTTTAATCGCTGTTAAATTAAAACTCTCATTTGTTTTTAAAACGTGATGCATAAAGTCATAGAGAAGTTCTACTTGTTTATCATCACAAGCAATGCCACGTTTACTAAGTTCTAAAACAAGAGATTCTTTATTCATTGTGTGTCTTCCTTACATTAAATATTAAAACACTAATGTCGCTTGGATTCACACCTGAGATACGAGAAGCTTGTCCAATTGTCATTGGTCTAATCTTGTCGAGTTTTTGTCTAGCTTCTAAAGCTAAACCATCCATATTTAAGAAATCCATATCACTTGGAATTTTCATTTCTTCTAATTTAGCCATATTCTTAGCTTCTCTGATTTGCTTCACAATATAGCCTTCATATTTAGCGATGATTTCCACTTCTTCAATAGCGAATTCATCTAATTCAATATCTTGGATTTCAGGCACAAACTTTCTTAAATCAACATAAGAGACTTCTGGTCTTTTTAATAATTCAAAAGCTTGGATACCACCTTGAAGTGGATTGGAATTAATACCGTTAAGCCATTCATTAACATCTTTTCTCGCGCCTAAGTAGACGGCTTTTAAAATTTCGATGACTTTATCAATGTTATTAACTTTGTTAACAAATCTATTGTATCTATCTTCTTTAATTAAGCCGATTTGATGGCCTAATTCAGTTAATCTCATATCTGCGTTATCATGTCTTAAGATTAAACGGAATTCCGCACGTGAAGACATTAAACGATATGGTTCTTCAGTGCCTTTAGTGACTAAGTCATCAATCATGACACCGATATAAGCTTGATCTCTTCTTAACACGAATGGTTCTTTACCATCGATTTTTAAAGAAGCATTAATACCAGCAATTAAACCCAAGGCCGCAGCTTCTTCATAGCCTGATGTACCACAGATCTGACCGCCTATAAATAAACCTGGCCATTTTTTGATTTCTAAATTAGCACCGTATTCTTCAGTTCTAATCGCATCATATTCAATCGCGTATGCATATTTAAGGAAAACAGCGTTTTCAAAACCTGGTAAAGAACGCACCATTTCTTCTTGGACTTCCACAGGCATAGATGTGGAGAAACCTTGTAAATAAATGGAATCTGTATATCTTGATTCTGGTTCTAAGAATAATTGGTGTCTTTCTTTATCGGCGAAAGTGACAATTTTAGATTCAATTGATGGGCAATATCTTGGTCCAACACCAGTGACTAGGCCACTGAATAAAGCGGAATCTTTTAAGTGTTCTCTAATGATTTCGTGTGTTCTCGGTGTAGTGTAAACCAAGTAACATGGTTCTTGTTCCTCAATTGGAATAAATTCCTTGGTTTCATAAGAGAACGCTAAATGTCTATTAGTGCCAGGTTGGATGCTAGCTTTACTAAAATCAATGGAATCTCTTTTGATTCTTGGAGGAGTACCAGTTTTGAGTCTAAATGTTTCAATACCAATACTTCTTAAGAATGGAGATAAACCTAATGATGGCTTTTGACCATCTGGGCCTTCATCTTTCACGTCATGACCACGGAAGATTTGGCTTTGCATATATGTACCAGTTGTTAAAATAACAGCTTTTGAGCGAATATGTGTACCGTTATCTAAGACGACACCATGTATCGCATTGTCTTCGCAAATTAAAGAAACCACCATTCCTTCTTGAATAGTTAAATTCTCTTCTTTAGCGGCTAATTCGTGCCAATATTTTGGATATTCTAATTTATCTTGTTGAGCTCTTAAACATTGGACGCCTGGACCTTTGCCAGTATTGAGCATCTTCATTTGTAAATAATGATGATCGGCTGCAATACCCATCATACCCCCTAATGCATCGATTTCTCTCACGACAATACCTTTCGCGGAACCACCGATAGATGGGTTACATGGCATGTTGCCCATGAGGTTAATATTAATCGTTAAAAGTAATGTCTTTTTATTCATATGGGCACAAGCAAAAGCGGCTTCTAAGCCTGCATGTCCCGCACCAACAACAATTACATCGTAATTAAACATTAACCGACACTACCTTCCATATCCATTTTGATGAGTTGATTTAATTCAACCGCATACTCCATTGGGAGTTCTTTGCTGAATGGTTCAATGAATCCCATGATAATCATTTGGGTGGCATCTTTTTCAGAAATACCACGTGACATCAAATAGAATAATTGATCCTCAGATATTTTACTCACTGTGGCTTCATGTTCAATATAGGAAGTGTTATTTTTAACTTCGTTATTTGGAATGGTGTCACTATAAGATTGTTCATCAAGAATTAAAGTATCGCATTCAACATGGCTTCTGCAGTTTTTAGCGTTCTTCATGTGTCTAACAGTGCCACGATAGTTAGCGACACCACCACCCTTAACAATTGATTTAGAAATAATTGTGGATGATGTATTGCTTGCTAAGTGAATCATTCTGGAACCAGCATCTTGATATTGGCCTTTACCGGCAACTGCGATAGAGATACATGTACCTTTAGCGCCTTCACCTGCGAGAATGACCGCTGGATATTTCATATTTGTACCCGAACCAACGTTACCATCGATCCAATCCATAGAAGCACCTTCATAGCAAATTGCTCTTTGGGTAACTAAGTTAACGATATTTGTGCTCCAGTTTTGCACTGTGGAATAACGGCATTTAGCATTCTTTAAAACAACGATTTCCACAACACCAGAGTGTAATGATTCTTTAGAATATGATGGAGCGGTACAGCCTTCCACGTAGTGGACATCAGCACCTTCATCAACGATAATTAATGTTCTTTCAAATTGGCCAGTCTTCTCATTATTAATTCTGAAATAAGATTGTAATGGTTTTTCTAAATGCACGCCTTTTGGTACATACACGAAAGAGCCACCAGACCAACAAGCACCGTTTAATGCGGAGAATTTGTTATCTCTAATTGGCACAACTGTACCAAAGTATTTCTTAAAGATTTCTGGATAGAGCTTTAAGCCCATATCTGTAGAAAGGAAAATAACACCTTTTTCTTCCACTTCTTTAAGCATGTTGTGATAAACAACTTCGGATTCATATTGGGTAGATACACCAGCGAGATATTTTTGTTCAGCTTCTGGAATGCCTAATTTTTGGAAAGTGTTTTTCACAGTTTCAGGAACATCATCCCAGTTTTTCGCTTCCCCATTGGCCATACGAGTGAAGTATGTATAGGAATCAAAATTGAGCATTGATAAATCTGGACCAAAACTTGGCATAGGCATTTCTTGGAATGCTTTAAAAGCTTTGAGTCTAAACTCAAGCATCCATTCTGGTTCATCTTTTAACTTAGATATTTGTCTAACAACATCCTCGGTAAGACCAATGCCTGTGCTAACAATAGAAGTATCTTCGTCTTTGAAACCGTATTTATAATCTTCTTGGAATTTGACTTCGTCTTTTGACATATTACTTATCCTTTAGAATCTCTTCTGCGGCGTTCCAACCAATGGTCGCGCATCTGATTCGTGCTGCTTGTTTGCTTGTGTTAATAAACACAATAGCTTCATCTAATAAATCCGCATCGAATTCTTCTTCGTGCATCATATGATGGAAGGCATCAATAATTTTTCTACCTTCCGTAATTTCTTTTCCTCTTAATAAATCACACATGATATCTGTGCTTGATGTGGAAATTGTGCACGCAGTGCCATCAAAGCAAGCATCAGTGATGATATTACCGTCCACTAATAAGAAGATATCTAAATCATCAATGCAGTTATCAGAATGCATATGAACTTTTTCATAGCCTTCCTTAGGAGGTTGGTGTTTATTTTGTGGACTAGAATAATGGTCCATGATGATGGATCTCATCATATCGTTAGTTAAAGTAGGCATCTAAAATGTCACCTCCATTAATAATTGCATCGACAAATGTATCGATGTCTTCTTTTGTCGTATATAAGTAAGTCGACATTCTACATGTCGCTTTTGTATCTAAATAGTTATCTAATAACTTAGCGCAGTGTTCACCAGAGCGAATTGCAATACCTTTATAGTTAAGTAATGTGGATTCATCTTGTGGGAAAACACCTTTGATATTGAATGTTAAAATACCGTTTCTCGCATCTTTATTGTAGATAATGATATTTTCATAATCTTTGAGTTTTTCGATAGCGTAGTCGATTAATTCCTTATCATGAGCATGGATATTGTCGATACCAATCTCTTTAATGAATTTAACCGCACGACCAAATCCTAAGATACCAGCGATATTAAGTGTACCCGCTTCAAACTTGTAAGGAGGTAAACGGTAATCAATTGTGCCATCTTTTTTAAAGATAGAGTTCATACCACCACCTGTGGTAAATGGATCCATCTTATCTAATAACTCATAACGGCCCACTAATGCACCAGTACCTGTTGGACCACACATTTTATGAGCGGAAAAAGCGAGAAAATCGATACCAAGGTCCTTAAAATCCACTTTGAGGTGTGGAACGGATTGCGCGCCATCCACTACCATAATTGCGCCAAATTCATGAGCAATCTTAGCGAATTCTTTAACATCAGCGATATAACCAAGAACATTACCCACTTGGGCTAAAGAAACAATCTTTGTGTTCTTAGACATTACTTTTCTTAAGTTCTCTGGAAGAATCTTACCATCAACAATGTCGACATATTTAATTACTGCGCCTGTTAATTCCGCGATTCTAAACCAAGGAAGAACATTGCTAGCGTGTTCAGCAACACTGATGACAATTTCATCGCCCTTTTTAAGGAACTTTAATCCATAACCATAGGCTACTAAGTTTAAAGCGCCTGTTGCACCATCGGTGAAAACGACTTCTTTTGTTTCGGCGTTCACTAAGGTAGCAACTTCTTTACGGGCGTCTTCGATCATGACGTCAACTTGATAAGATAAGTCATAGTCCCCACGATGAGAGTTACTATTATACTTCGTATAATATTCAGTCATAGCGTCAATCACACATTGTGGCTTGAATGTTGTGGAACAATTATCAAGAAAAACAAGAGGCTTATTCTGCATCTTAATATCGTTAGTCAACATTGGGAATTGTTCCCTAATCTTATAGACGTCGTACATTTTACATTCTCCTTTCAATTAAAGAAGAAATGTGATTTTTAATATCTTCTTCCTTGAAACCTTCAAGGATTGGGTTTAAATAACCCCAAGTAATTAATTCTTTGGCGGTCTCAGCGCTTAAGCCACGGGATGTTAAATAGAATAAGTGTTCGTCGTTAATCTTACCAACGACCGCACCATGGCTGGCTTCTAAATCATTTTCATCAATTTTTAAGACTGGTTTTGCGGTAGCGTCACTGCTTTCATCAAAGACCATAATCTTAGAATTTTGTTGGGCTTTACTTTTCACCGCGCCTTTAAAAACATGGGATGTTCCAGCGACAGTGATTTTGCCGTTATCTTTACAAATTCCATAGCAATCGAATTTACCATACGTTCTTGGTGAAACGTGGTCGATAGAAATATCCACAAGTTTACGATCATCATCGGCGACTAAAGAAGCTACCTTATATGTGCATGAAGCACCTTCTTCCACGAGGTTTACCTTGCAGTGGAGATCTAGTGTTTTCTCTGCAAAATCAGCGAAATAGCCATTAAGTATTGCGTTTCCTTTAACGGTTATATTGATATTTGAGGATTTCATTTCATCTTCCGCGATGAATGATAATCTCACATTGCTATCACGATTAATAACAATATTTAATTCCTTAACATCTTTAATATTATTTAAAAGAATATCGCAGTTTGAGTTAACCTCTATTTCGATTTCTACTGTTTCGTTAGCTAATAACAAACCATCGATGACATAATCACCGTCTTTGAGGGTATTTTTAATGTTGGAAATAGTGATTCTTCCCATACTATTTAATGCTTTCCTTTACAGCACATGAACCGATAGAAACTTTGTTCATTTCGATATCTTCTTTTTCAATATCAATACCATATTCTGTCTTGATAAATTCATAACCTGTTTGGTCAATACGTTTGAAGATTTCTGGACCACCATCGAGGGCGATACGTCCGTTGATGATAACAACCGCTCTTGTTGGGTGAATCATGTCATACAAACGAGCATAGTGAGAAATGACAAGGAAACCATGACCTTCAGCTTTTTCTTTGTTTATGACATCGGCCACAACATTCATTGCGTCGACGTCTAAACCAGAGTCGATTTCATCAAGCATTGCAATCTTTGGTTTCAATAATTCCATTTGAAGAATTTCATTTCTCTTCTTTTCACCACCAGAAAAGCCTTCGTTCAATGATCTTGTGGCAAGGTCAAAAGGCATTTTTAATTCTTTGGTAGCGGTATCTAAAGTTTTATAGAAGTTATAAGTAGAAATTGGTTTTTCTCTATGGGCATTAACTGCGGCTTTTAAAAAGTCGCTGTTAACAACACCTGGAATCTCACTTGGGGATTGCATGCCTAAGAACAAGCCAAGTTTAGAACGTTCGTCGACAGATAACTCTAAGACATTTTTATCATCAAAATAGATGCTGCCTTCTGTGACTTCGTATCTTGGATGACCCATGATGACATTTAATAATGTCGATTTACCATGTCCGTTAGGACCGAGTAACGCTACTGTTTCACCTTCAGATACTTCTAGGTTTATGCCTTTAAGTATTTCTTTTCCGTCAACACTAGCGTGTAGATTTATTATTTTTAAAGTAGACATACTTCTTACCTCAAATTCCGTGACATATTCTACATATTGGCCATTCGTTATTCAAACGATATGATAATTTTTGTTTTTTACACTATGCTTTTCATTCGATTAATCGAGGTTTACTAATAAACTTGTTGCATAAAAAATCTAGAATATTTATAATATTCGCGCTGTTATTTGAAAAAGGAGAGTTAAAAATGAAGAAAAGTAAACTATCAATAACACTAGTTACTGGCTTCATTGCTGCTATGGCATTATCTGCTTGTAGCAACGTAAAATCATCCAAAGAAGCAGTTGTTACTTTCTATGACTACGATAGTAAAGAAACAGTTAAACTTCTTACAAATGATGTTTACAAAGCATACAACAATACCACAGCTGGTGTCTCTAAGTTCTATGACAAAATCTTAGAAGTTTTAATTCGCTATGAATTCAAAGAAAAAGATTTCTCTGAAGGTGAATTAAAGTATCAAGAAATTGAAAAATGGGCTAAAAACCAAGTCCAAGAACAAAAAGACAAAGCTAAAGAAAACGCCAAGAGCAACAAGACCAGTTACGACACAGAATGGAAAGCAATCCTCGAAAGCAACAACGTTGATGATGCTAAGGGATTACAAGAAAAGTTCATTTACGAAAAAGAAAAAGAAGTCATGAAAAACTGGTACGCAGACGACAATGAAAAAGCTGCGGCCTTAAAATCCGAATTCTTAGGTATTACCTCCACTGGTGCAGCAGCCGCTAACCCAAATAACGTTAAAGCTGCTATGCCATATCACATCCGTCACATTTTAGTGAAGGTTGATGAAGCTGGTGACGCCAACGAGAAATTCTATAAAGGCACTGTTACAGAAGCTCAAGCTAAATTATTAGCCAACACTGTTTCTGAATTAGCTAGCGGACAATACAACTTCTCCCAAGTTGCTAGTATGTACTCCGAAGATGGTTCCGCCTCTGCTGGTGGTGACGTCGGTATCATGACCAACACCGCTACTTCTGGTAGCTTACAAATGGTCAATGAGTTCCAATTAGGTTTATATGCTTACGACAACTTATATGATGCTGCCAACGTTGCCGATGCAGAAGCTGGCAAAGTCATTAAAGAGGGTTTAGGTATTGATCAAAAAGTTAAAGATGCTTTACCAACTGCTGCTGTTGAAGTTCCATATGAAGCTTTTGTTAATATGGGCAAATACGCTAACGTCACAACCGATAAAAAAGGTAACAAGTTAGCAGATGGTAGCACATCCTTATATCCACGTAACATTGTTTGGAATAAATATTTCAACTTACATAACGTCTTTGTTATCAAAAACGCTAAGAAAGCTGACTATTCCACACTTGCTAATCCAAAAGACGAATTCGCCAATCTTGCTAGCAACCAAGCCTACGACGCCACATTACCAAGATTCAACGCAAACGGTTATTTAGTGGACGAAAAGGGCAATGTTATTATCGGTGTTCGTAGCCAATACGGCATTCACTTCATGGTTATTGAAGAATCCATGTATGACTATGCTGAATTAGACACATACTACGATACAAAATTACCAACCGATAAGGATTACGATAAGAACGTTAGATCATACGTCAACTACATCGAAAGTGCGAACTTAGATGACTATAAGAAACGTGCAGACGACGTGAAGGGCAAAATCACTTCCTTCGACTCCACATATGACTATCGTTTATACACCTACCTCAAAGACAAAGTCGGCAAAATTGAATTCCAAGGTGCCGCTGCTGATTTAGGTAAACGTATCGACCAATACATCGCTGCTCAAAAGGAAAACAATTCCTACAAGCAAGAAGATGGTTTAAAACAAGTTTGGAGAACCTACACTGAATTATTAGAAGTTCAAGGTTACAACCGTGCGGTTGAATACACAACCAAGAACCCAGTTACTGGTGAAGACTCCCCAACATTAACACGTCTTGTTCCTGAAAAGATTGCTGACGACTTCTTCAACTTATATGAAACAGCAGTCCCAGGTACTGATGATACTTACAAAAAATTCAACGAAGAAGGAGAGTACCACTACTATGCGTAAAAATATTTTAAAGATTTCCGCGCTTGCGTTATTAAGTGCGTTCGCTCTCACATCATGTAGCGATGACGTCATTGCTAAACCAGACAACTATGATAACAACTCTCCAGTTATCACAATCGAAGGTTTCAATGGTACCATCCACAACAACAACTTCACTGATATCTATGATGGTGTCCGTGATGGTTCCTTAGCGCAAGATGTCTTAGACAACTTACTCTATCAATACTCCGTCAGCATCTTTGGTAACTACAACAAAGTTACAGCTGCCAAGATCGGTGACGAAAATCATCCAAACCCATATGGTGAAATCACATTAAAAGCCGCTGTTGCAGGTTTAAACGCTGATGCCACAGATGGTAACGATAACACCAAGAAATTCATCAAAGAACACAGTGCTTACTGGACAAAGAATAAAGCCGGTAACCGTGTTGATGACAGCAATAAAGAAGTCGGTAAAGATGCCGATCCTTCTAAATCCGAATATGCCCGTTTAAACAATAAATGGAAAACAATCGAAAAACGTATTGCTGAAAAATTATATGCCGCTGTTTCCGGTGGTTCATATAGTGATAGAAATATCTTCAAAGAAGAAAAGTACTTACGCGCTTTAGCTGCTGACATTGAAAACAATGTTCGTGCTGCTAGTGCTAACCCAGACCTCTTCGAAGGTATCTTAACTTCTAAAGTCGAAGACTACGAAGTCTTCACAGTTAAGACAGAATGCTTAGATGCGACAAAGGGCGAAGACTTCATTCTCCACCGTCAAAACTATCAAAGCAATGCTGACTTAAACCAAGAAGAAAGCACAACACAAGATGCGACATATGTCGAAGATAAGATCATCCCAGAAATCTATCGTCAACTCCTAGTTGAACAATACATCTTGGATGAATCCTACGATACATTAGGCCGTACATCCGCCAGACACATCGATGTCTTAGCTATTGCTAAGAACAGCGAATATGCTAAAGGCGCTGTCAACTTAATGAACACATTCGTTAAAGACACAATCTTCAACAATGCTCGTACAGAAAAAATCACACTTGATGATTTCAAACTTGTTTCTAACGCATGGGTCGGTGCCTTCATGGCCGATAAAGCCAACCATCCAAAAGAGTACCAATTAATGCAAAAAGCAATCCCAGAATACGAAACATCTAACAGTAAGGGTGAATTCTTCCAAGGTACCGCTTATGGTAGCATGATGGAAGAACTCGAAAAGATTGATAACAACCCAGCCCTTTCTGAAAATGAAAGCACCTACACAAATAGTGGCGCGTACACATGGGAAACAGGTAGAGATATTAAGATCGCCGAACTTCAATTAAAAGACTACACATCCACAGGTTGGTATGTGAAATCCGTCGGTGTCGCTTCTTTACCAGATAGCATTAAGAACCAATTATTCGACATCAACGTCGCTAACGCTCTTAACGGTGATAAATGTGTTGAATACACATATGATGCTACAGCTAGCAAATGGGGCACAAACGAAGCTGCTGGTGATACAAACCTCATCAACGTCATTGGTAAGGTCAAAGATCAATATTTCTTAAGAAATACAAGCAGAATCGCTGGTAACCCAGTTGAAAGTGATATCTTATTCGAAAGCGATGGCACATACTACATTGTCTTAGTCCAAGACGCTATCAGAAGCAAAAACTTGAACAAAGCCAATTATGCTGAAGCCACAGCCGCTGAACTCGATAAGCTTGAAACTTACATCAACGAAATCGTTCAATTAGTCGCTGATAACGATACATATCAAAACTTATCCAAGAAACACTGGATTAAGAAGATGAACATCAAGTTCCACGACACAGTCGTCTACAACTACTTCAAGTCCACCTTCCCAGAAATCTTCGAAGACTAATTCAATAAAAACAATTAAGGAGGCTCAGTCCTCCTTTTTTGTGCTATTATTTCCTTGAGGTTAATAATTATGGAAAAAGATGTATTTTGTAAAATCGTCGCAGGTGAAATACCTTGCTATAAATTATTTGAAGATGAAGACGTTTTAGCCTTTCTCGACATTTCTCAAGTGACTAAAGGTCATGCCTTAGTTATTCCTAAGGAACACCATGACACTTTCCTATCAACACCAGAAAAGCTTATGCACAAAGTCTTTGACGTCGCCCAACGTATTGGTCAAATCTCCATTCAGTTCTTAGGCGCGAAAGGCGTGAATATCTTAACTAACTGCTATGAAGTTGCAGGACAAACCGTTAAGCACTTCCATGTGCATGTGATTCCTCGATATGAAAGTCATGATGGCTTTGAACTAGAAATGAAAAACAATGCGGAAGGACTTAATCTTCCAGTCATCGCAGATACGATTAAAAACAACCTCTAGAAGGCAAATTAAAAGGATTGGCGACTTATTTATCATCAATCCTTTTTTCTTTTACTTATTTGGCTTATAGAAGGAACGATTATCTAATGAGAAGACCTTATTAGAGAAGTTACCTGGTTCAACATCAGCGACCGCTTTATTGACGACGACCATCTTACTATCTAAATTATCAATTAATGATAATAAGAGAGCTTCTTTTGTAAGTGGCATCACTGGAGAGCCAAATTCTTGTTGTCCATGATGTGACAAGACCATATGTTCGAGCAAGAGAGGAATTTCACTCTTAATTTTTAATTCATCCGCGGCTTTATGAAGTTCCGCGGCCATGATGGAGATATGACCTAAGAGTTTGCCTTCTGTTGAATACTTATAGACGATTGGTCCTTCAAGTTCGATAATCTTGCCTAAATCGTGAAGCAAGCAACCCGTAACCATTAAATCGTGGTCACAGTCATAGATTGGGCATAAGTAATTAGCGAGATCCGCCATAGTGATGGAATGCATTAATAAACCACTACTATATTCATGGTGAATAGATACTGCAGCGGGATAGCTATAGATCTTATCGCCGAACTTATTAATCATATATTTTAAGATTTTAAGGCAGTCTTCATTCTTAATAGAACTCACGTGCGCGTTAAACCTCTCTATTAATGTCTCTTTTGCGACCGGAGGAGCCTTCACAAACTTCTCGACGTCTATTTGTTCAAGAGGCACAAGTTCAGCGCTTAAAATCTTTAATTGGAGCTGTTCTTTATATTTATTTGTTTCACCAACAACTTGCACGACATTACCAACGACGAATAATTGTTCATCTTCCGCGGTAGCGTCCCATTTTTTACCAACGATGGAACCACTTGCGTCTCTTAATTCCACAGAGAGATAAGCACCACCATTCGCATTTACACCTTTAGAGACATTACCTAAGAGGAATTGTCCTTCAATGTGTTCGTGATCTTCAAAACTTGCAATCATTTTCATTATTCATAAACCTCCACGTCTAATACTTTCTTAATATCTTTGTAGCTATAGCCTTTAGAGACTAGATAAGCATATAATTTTTGTTTTAGTTGATAGCCTTCATATTTTCTTTCATATCTTTTGTAGGCTTTTTCATAATCTTTCTTAAGAAGAGATATTTCTTGTTTGTCATTTCCCTTCTTCACTAAATCGGCGACTTCTTTACTGACTTCCATATTATAGCCTTGGCTAAGAAGAGCTTGATAGACATGTTTCTTCTTACTGATATAGGCGTAACGCTCATATTTTCTTTCTAACTTATCAAGAAGCGCTTTCGCTTTCTTTCTTTCTAAGGAAAGAGGGAAGCTCGCCTTTTTAATTAATGCTTCTGGGATACCTTTATCTTTTAAATGCTTAACGATTTTATTTTCCCCAAAGCATCTTTCATTATCCCAAGCGATTAAGTCCTCCATGAAGGCTTTATCGTTTAATAAATCGTTTTCTTTTAATTTATTAATGACGTTTTTCGCCGCGACGAAGTTATCTTCTTTTTTAAGTAACTTATCAAGCATTTCTTTTTCGCTGATATGTTTCTTAGAAACAATACTTAATGCGTAGTTAAGTAGAGTCGTCATCGCAGTGATTTCTTCTAGTTTAGCAATGTCTTTACTGTTTAAAGACTTACCAATATAGAGATAAGAAGACACGAATGCTTCTTTTGATATTCTTAAGGGTTCACCTTTACCAAAATAAAGGGTCACGTGATCCTTAAATGTTTTAATGGATTTAATCTTTTTATTACCAGTGTTTACGGATGGCACGATTATAAACCCTCATAATATTGTTATAGAACTTGTCGATGGAATAGATATCCACGACTTTATATGCTTCATCAATGATTTTGTTATGTTGTTCTTCGTTCATCGCGAAGATCTTTTCCACTTGTTGGACGAATGATTCGTTATCGGTAAAAAAGAAACCAGTTTTGCCATTTATAATAGTGCCGGTTAAGTTACTATCAAAACGGGCTAAAACGATCTTACCCGCGGCCATGGCTTCCATAAATGTTAAACCTTGAGTTTCGGTAATAGAAGCGGAAGTATAAATATCAGCGAGATGATAATAGAAAGGTACTTCTAAGGAACCAACAAAGCCGATGAATTCCACAAGCTTTGTAATCTTTAATTCGTGACAGAGTTGCTCTAATTCTTCTTTAGCAGGACCACCACCAACGATGAGCATCTTAATATCCACTTCTGGATGTTTGTTATGATATTCAGCGAAGCCTCTTAAAGAGACGTCCATGCTCTTTTCTTTAGCGATACGACCTAAAAGTAAGAACACTTTGGTATTTTCTTTAATACCATGTGAATCTTTGAATTCTTGGATTTTTTGCATATCGATGTTCTCTTTTTTGAAAATGGAGAAATCAATACCAGTAGGAATAACATTGATATAAATATCACTACCTAAAGAACGCATATATTCCTTAGTCTTTTCACTAGGAGTAATAAATTCAGTCATACGGTTCGCTAAGTCTTTAGAATAAACACGGACAAAGCGTTTCGCTAAGCGGTCCATTAGACCATGAGTAGCATAATAAGTATAGTCTTCGTAAGAAGTATGATATGTATAAACAATTGGTATTTTAAGTCTTCTAGCGACACGTCTTGCTAAAACACCAATAGTAAAGTCAGTTTGGTTATGAATAACATCTGGCTTAAAATTCTTAATAATCTTCATTGGTTTACTAGCGAAGATATTAGTGAATCGATAGCCATAGAGTTTCTTTAAATAAATACCAGGAACATAAAGGACGTTACCAATTTGTTCTAATTTGCCATCCGTGGATCTAGGGGCCACCACTAAAACGTCATGACCATGTGCCATTAAGGAATTAGCTAAATTAAAAGTCGAGGTTGAGACACCATTAACAAATGGAGGATAGGTATCAGTAAAAATCGCAATACGCATAACTATTCACCATCCAAATTGTCGAGTTCAACCTCGTCATAATCATTTTGTGAAATATCCGCAGGGGTATTCTTATTTGAGCGTTTCTTCTTGTTAGTGTTCTTCCTATTACGCGGGTTCAGCTTCGCTACAATTGCTTCACGCGACAATTTAGAAGTTTCCACCAAGGAAGCCACTTCTTCATATCTTTCAACATAAGTTTCTTTTTGCAAAGTAACAAATGTTTGTCTGTTTGGAATATCGCCCATATGTGCTTCGTTTTTTGGTGCGGATCGATAGAACGCTGAAACTAAGCCACCAATCAGAATTGGGACAACGAATGTTGAACTTCTCCAAATAAGAAGAGAAGCACGGCATAATGTTCTACTTGCCTCTTTATTAGCAATACCATCCACAAAGATGGTGAAGAAGCCTTTTTCTGGGCTAGCTTCATTTAAGAATAGGTTATAGAAAACGAATTCAGAAACACCCGCACTACCTGGAATAGGAATTAAACCGGTAATCATTTGGTGGTAGTTGCTTAAGAAGATACAATCCCAGAAGCTAGCAACTGTAGACTCATTATGTAAAGCCTTACCTACAAAGTAAGGAATGCAGAACTTTAAGATAATATAAGCGGTAAATGAAACAACCACTAAGATTAAAAACGGAATGTTAGTGCTTAAACGTCTAAATTCAATTTTGAAGTTTTCCACCTGAATACGGAGGTTTTCTCTTGTTTTATCTGGATCTTTAACGATTTTAATCTTATGGAGCAAAGAAACTATTGGTCCCATAACGAAATTATGGAAACTGTGCCAATAGCCCATCAAGAAAACAATAAAAATAACACCAACGTTGAGTAAGAAACCAACGATTGTTAATGGCCAAATAGGAATGTTCATTGGCACTTCATTAATCTTAATACCAGTTTGGATATAGCCAATAGAGATAATGAAATCATATTTAATGATGAAAGAAATCGTACCAAAGACAATTAAAACAACTTGGTAAACGATAGAATACATAGCAAGAATAGAAACCGCACTAGAAATTTGCACACCTTGCTTCTTATATGTATAAGCTTGCATGATTTGACCACCACTAGCGCCAGGAGTAATCGCGTTATAGAATTGACCAATTTGGTCAACCGCGATTGCTTGATGGAAATGATACTTTCTTGTAAATAAGTGAGCAAAGCAGAAAAGAATAAAGCTTCTCACTAAAATACAGCCCACCATCACGGCGATAATGACCAATAGGAAGTTACCATCCGCGGTAGATAAATAATGACCAATCTCCTTCGCATCATCTTTAATCGCAAAGAAAATCGCTAATCCTGTAGCAATAAGGACTAATGAGATATTTAGAATGTATTTAACTGTGGATTTTTTGTTTCTGGGTTTACCAGAATCAATCATCTCTTCGTGTTCACGGACTTTTTTCTCTAGTTCTTTGTTTGGCATAATTTAATAAATTATAACACATATACGCGAAGACAAGCCCTCTTTTTGTTCATTTCCCATTACTTAATGAATGGGAATCAATAAAAAAACGCGCCGAAGCGCGTATTTATACTTGCCTACTACAAGCTATTGATTACTCCCATAAAGAGAGGTAATCCTTCGTTTGTTGTTAAATAATAGGCAAATGGATGGTCAACTTTAAAGGTGACTGATGCATTAGGTGCAGCGCTTTTCGCCCCAGCTGCGACGAATGTGAGCGCCGCCGCTTCAACACCTTCGTTATTAATTTCAATACCCGCTTTATGTTCGGCACTTTCGATATAGAGACCTGGTTCGTCGCTCATTCTAGAAAGATTAACTTTCTCTTTATCAAATGTTTCATCAAGGCCAAGATTCGTCATCACATCTTGCAAATCATAGTCACAAATGATTTTAAACTTAGGTATAATCCATTGGATAGACGCTCTTTCTAGATCGGATTGTTTGCCAAAGTTTATCATGTTACTCAATGCTTCTTTATCTTTTAAAACTTCGCTGTAATTTGTGCCTTCATTAGGAAGAAGAATGTTGATTTGCATGTTGTGTTTATAAGGCAAAGACGCGACACGGTATGTATCATACTCGTAATATGATGATCCTTCAGCCTTACCATTCATGAATGTCTTTATGGAGGAATTATTGTTGATATCGTAGAATTTATTTTCACTATTATTGCTCTTCTTGAATAGATTTTCGATTGACCATTGAGATTTCGCGTAAATCGCATTCATTAAATACATCACAGTATTAGGAGTGGCAGGGAAAGAATCTGGAGTGACGTTTAAGAACTTTTTAGTTTTATTGTTAACCCAGTCCGCCATCATCTGTTTATCTTCGTTAGACATGAAATTAACGCCTTTAAAAACTTCAGCGTAATAGTAATTAGTTAATTTTTCGAGATAATCATCTTTAAAACTGGACCCATCACCTCTAAACCAAATAGATTGTGAGATATTTAAATATGTTTTATTGTTGCTATCATCAATTGCACATTTTAAAAGCATGTTTTTGATTTGCTCTAGATGAGAATCCCCTTGTTCATAATGCAAAACATTACGTAGTTCTTCTCTAGTGCCGCCATCTGTTCCATCATAAAGCATGGAGAAACATGTAGCGATTGATAATGGAGAGAACACTTGGTTCTCTTTAACGTCTAACACATCATAGAAATCAAGAGCGAAGTCTTGGACGCTTTTAATATAAGCATCATCGTTTTTGCTGACATTAGAAGTATTAAACTTCTTTTTTGGGCTATTAATTTGATTTTTAGTGTACGCCGCTTGATTGGTGCACGCTGTGATAACGAGTAAAGCCGCTAAAAGGGAGATTGATTTTTTCATACGTTTTTACCTCTCACTAATTAAGACGATTATATTTTACATAATTGCTAGAAAAAGAAAAAATCGCACCGAAGCGCGATTCTTTCGTATTTGTTTTATTACTTGACGTCTCTTTTTCTAAAGATATTCATACCCGCTAAGAAGAAGAGGGTGGAGTAGACAATGTTTGAGGCGATACCACCGAAGAGGGTGAGGTTATCAATAACCGCAACGCCTTCCATTGTTGTTTCAGTAGCGGCGATACCATAGAATGGATCAACCACTTTTAAGACATTAGTGATATCCATGAATGTCTTGACTGTTTCATCATAGCTTCTAAGTTCTTCCATTGTTGGAGTTTGGTGATATTGTTCAACATATGTTGCTTGAGCAGACATGGTTAAGCCAGAAGAGATAGCGCCTAAGATCATTGGGATTAAGTAAGCACCCATCACCACTAACATGACCACTGGGATAGATGGACCCATGCTTCTAAAGACTGTCGCGATAAAGACGGTGAATGAAACAATGGTTAAGTAGGAGAGGAAGGCAAGGATAACGAATTTCCAGAGGTATGCTGGGGAAACAATCATACCTAATGACGTTGTGCCTCCGACTGCCATTCCGTTTGGATCAAAGCCACCAAAGATTGAACCTAATGCTGTGCATAAGCCAACATAGACAATCAATAATGAGAAGGCAAAGACTAAACCAGATAAGAACAATGATGCATAGATCTTAGATTTAGAATGGCCAGCGATAATCTTGTTTCTAATTGAGCCTTGGCTGAATTCTAAGTAGATGAATGAGATTAAGTTAATTGGGATAGCGATACCAAAGTTTTGGGCTGGAGAGAAGGATGAGATGAGCATCCCTTGACCAGATAACATTTTCATGCCATCACCAACTGCGTTTTGAAGGATGAGGTAGAGGAGAGTCATAAAGACCGCCATACCAGCACCAACAATTAAGGTAATTCTGAATGTAATATCTTTTGAAATCCTATAAAAGAAAGCTCTCATTAAACGTGCCATATTATTTCGCCTCCCTAATAAGATTTAAATAGTAATCTTCGACTGATTCATCGGAAGAATTAATCGCAGAGATTTCAACACCTTCAGCGTCTAAACTAACGCACAATTTGTTAATCTTAATCGCATCGAAGATTTTGATTTCACCATTAGGTGAGACTCTATAATCGTGAAGCATTAAGCCTTTTAAGACTTTTTCTGCTTTATCAACATCCGTTACCTTAATGGTTAATGATTTACGGCATCTTGCTTGTAGTTCACTCGCAGGAATTTCTTCTAAGATCTTGCCGTGAGAAATAAAGCCATAGAATGAAGCAATCTTTTCAAGTTCGGAAAGAATGTGAGAAGAAATTAATACTGTAATGCCTTCGTTTTTATTTAATTCGATGAGTAAGTCTCTTAATTCGGCAATACCTTCTGGGTCTAAACCATTCATTGGTTCATCAAGGAACATCACTTTTGGTTGATTAATTAACGCCATGGCGATGCCTAATCTTTGACGCATACCAAGAGAGTAGTTTTTAACTTTCTTATTACCGACATTTTCAAGGTGAACTTTCTTTAACAGTTCATCTCTATCTTCTTCGGTAAGATTAATGCCGAGATATAACTCTAAATAACGGATATTTTGTTTCGCTGTTAATGTTGGGACTAAAGAAGTAGCTTCCACAATAGCGGAGAGATTTCTTCTGACCTCATATATACGGCGATCGGTGTTTTTCACACCAAGTAATTCAAAGGAACCTGATGTTGGTTCCGCTAAGCCAGTTAATAAGCGCATGATTGTGGTTTTACCGCTGCCGTTTTCACCAACGAAACCATAAATCGATGCTTCTGGAATGTGCATGTTTACATGATCTATAACGAGCTTGTTGCCATACTTTTTGCAGAGCTCATTTGTAACAATTAAACTCATGATTTTTCCTCCTAATTCAATAATATACATATTTATACATAAGAATTCAATATTATTCGTAAAAATCGTATTTCTTCGTACATACATGTATGTATAAATCCTTATATAAATAAAAAAAGTCTGAATTCAATCAGACATTTCTTAATATTGGTGCGGCTAGCAGGAATCGAACCTGTACGGGTTGCCCCACTAGATCCTAAGTCTAGCGCGTCTGCCAGTTCCGCCATAGCCGCATATAAATTAAAGGAGGGAACGTGTCCCTCCTCTAGTTTACTTAGTTGGTGCCGTCTATCGGAATCGAACCAACAACCTACTGATTACAAATCAGTTGCTCTGCCAATTGAGCTAAGACGGCAATTTTGGTGGACACTGTAGGGATCGAACCTACGACCTCTTCCGTGTGAAGGAAGCGTTC
>CAMKQK010000011.1:0-31761 GCA_946414915.1 uncultured Caryophanales bacterium | reverse complement strand
CTGGGTGATCTTTGACTAACTTTTGTAAGTAAGCAATGAAGCCCTTGCTATCATAGGAACCTTCACCGGATTTTTCTAATGTGTATTTACCGGTTTTAGCATCATAGAATTCAGAAGAGGCAACGTCCATACCTAAGAAGATTTGTTTACCAACTTCATAGCCAGCGTTCTTAATAGCTTCTTCAATTAATTCTAATGGTTCTTCGTTACCGTGTTTGCAAGAAGGAGCGAAACCACCTTCGTCACCGACACCGGTTTCATAACCTTTGCCTTTAACGACTTTCTTTAAAGCGTGGAAGACTTCAACACCAGCTCTTAAAGCTTCACGGAATGTATCGAAACCAGCTGGGATGATGAAGAATTCTTGGAAGTCAACTGTGGATTCAGCGTGAGCACCACCGTTGATAACGTTCATACATGGTGTTGGTAAGACTTTAGCGTTTGCACCACCGATGTAACGGTATAATGGCATACCTAAGCTTTGAGCAGCAGCTCTAGCAACAGCTAAGGAAACACCTAATGTGGCGTTAGCGCCTAAGTTCTTTTTGAATGGGGTGCCATCTAACTTGAGTAAGAGAGCATCTAATTTGTTTTGTTGTGTGGCTTCTAAGCCTAAGACTGCTGGAGCGATAACTTCGTTAACATTCTTAACGGCTTTTAAGACACCTTTACCTAAATATCTTGCTTTGTCACCGTCTCTTAATTCGAGAGCTTCGGATTCACCTGTGGAAGCACCGGATGGGACGATGGCGGAAGCGCGTGTACCGTCATCTAAACGGACTTCGACTTCGACTGTTGGATTGCCACGAGAGTCTAATACTTCACGGCCGTGTACATATGTAATTTTTGCCATTTAATTAATTCTCCTTAAATATGACCGAAGTAATTATACATTCAATAGTTATTTATTTTCAATAATAACGATTGAGAAATGAAAAACCGCCACCAGAGATGACGGTTATCTTGTTAAGGAATGAACCTTACTTTTCAATCATGATGTTTCTGATTGTATCTAATGTTTCTGTTGGAATATTACAACCAAGGTGTAATAAATTGTAGATGTTTTCTTTTAATGGAGCATTTTCGTTATAAGCATAACCATTCGTGGTATCTGTCTTCACAAAGTTAATGAGATTACGCCAGTGGTCATATTGATGGTCACGCAAGTGGCTTCTAATGTGTTCGTTATTAATTGAACTATAAGATGTTAATTCAAAGTCGATAACTAAATCAGAATAGCTAACACCTAATAAACCATTGATTAAGAAGGCTAATGTACCAGTTCTATCCGCACCACCATAGCAGTGATAGTAAATTGGTTTTTTGTCAGCTTCTTTAATGTGTTCAAAGATCTTTGCGACTGTTTGTCTAGCTTTGGTTGGGTTTGTCGCACCTGTACCATCTTTAGAGAATGTTTCGTTATAGGACTTAATAACGAGCATTTCATAAGCGATGTCGCCTTCTTTTGAGAAAGCACAGTTATCTTTGACGGCGGGATATTTATCACCAATATCGCCTGTACCTCTTAAGTCAATTTCGATACCACCGACCATACCCATGTCTTCTCTGAAGATTTTCTCACTATCTTCGGTCGCGGTTAAAGAGTGGTCACCCCATGTTTTGATGGTGATTTCACCACCTCTATAGATGAGGCCTTGTTTCACTCTTTTACCAGAATCAGTCATAAAGCCACCATTATCACGGACATTGAATAATGGACGAGCGCTGATCCAACGGACATAATCACCTGTAGTAAATGTACCAACTTCAGATTCTTCGTTATTGGCTTCTACTTTCCAATAATATTTTGTATTAACAAAAAGATTTTTCACGTTAATTGATGTCTCATTTGTGACATATGTTTTAGCGTTTTCAAAGTTTTCGTTTTCGCTAACTAACACTTTGTATTGTTCGGCTTCGTGACCTTCGACAACGTTAAAGACTAAATCAACACCGGTGTTTTTATCACTACGATCTGGAACTTGGTTTTTAACAGTGGCGTTTTTACCGTTTACTTCACCAGTATCAAGATAGATTCTTTCTTCATCTTTCTTACTACCTTCATCGATATCGATACCATCCGCACCATAAAGGTCCCAGATTTTATAAATATCTCCACCTTCGGCTTTATATTGTTGTTCTTGTTTCTTCATATCGTCGATGTATTGTTTGACGTTAGAAGTGACCATTGTGACGTTTTCAACATCGTTTAATCTAATATTATATTCTTTCTTTGGTGCATGATTTTGACAGGCGGCGAGTAACGCAACCATAGACAAAGAAAAAATCACAAATTTACTATTTTTCATAGTGTATACCTCTCTTGTGTTCGTTTTATTATCAACAAAAAAGTCATTTATGAAAAATGACTATCTTGTTATATATAACTATTTTCTTTCTTCAGGCTTTAGTTTTGCCATATTAATATGGCAATATCCTTGAGGATTCTTGTTTAAGTAATCCTGATGATATTCTTCCGCGGTGAAGAACTTATTGAGTTTTGTGACCTCAATTGCGTAGTTAGGATTTAATGTTTTTGTGAAGTAATTGAGAATGGAGAATTTATCGTTTTCATCGATGTAGTAGATACCTGTACGATATTGCACACCTTCATCTTCACCTTGTTTGTTAATGGAGTATGGATCAACGACACGAAGATATAGTTCTAAGATTTTTTCTAATGAAATGATGTTTTCATCATAGATGATTTTCACTGTCTCACTAGCGTTATCTAAACCGTGTTTTAAATCTTCGTATTTAGGGTTATCTAAAGTACCATTGGCGTAGCCAACTTCTGTTTCCATAATACCTTTGGCTAAGGAGAAGTAATGTTCAACTCCCCAGAAACAACCACCCGCTAAATAAATCGTTTTCATATTTAGATATTAACAAATATTTGTTAGTTTAGGAAACAATATGCATTAAGCTGGATAAACAGAGTTATTACTCACTGGAGTACCATTAATGGTAAATGTATATCCAGTCGCGATATTACTCACTTCTAAAGTTGTGCCATTCATTTCAATGACTAAAGCAACAGTCTTATAGTCATCACCACCATAGGTTGGAACGATGGTAAATTCATTTTCACCTGATGTTCTAGTGAATGTCGCCACATAGCTATTAACTTGTGGTCTAATGGAATTAAGAACGAATGATTCTGGGATGTCTTCCACGGTGACAGGTTCACCACCACATCTAACAGAGGTGATTGTCGCTGAAGTAGCGTCACCATTTTCATCTAATATCTCAGTTACCTGGATATCCCATTCTAAATAATCCGTCGTCAAAATATGCGTGTAGATGACACGGGTACCAGTACTAGGCGGTAGCACCGCCGCAGCAGGAGGAGATGCCCCTGATGCCGGTTTCTCACTATAAGCATATTGCGTAGCAAAGTCGCCATCATAATTAATCGTTGTGCCTGACACAGTGAAGTCAATGTCACCATCACTTGCTACACCAGCAGCGATAATGATTGCAAATGTTTCACCACCATTAGTTCCAGCGACATCAGTAGTATTGAAATCAACACCCGCTGGGAACTTTAAGCCAGATTGGAAAGTGGTAATCGCATACGCAGTGATTTGGTCTTTATTGGATGCGTTAGCCGCAATATCAAGGTACATTAAGTAAGCACCGAAGTTCTTATTAGCAACAGTACCTAAGGCGTATTCACCTGGGTTAGTAGGAATTTCAAAATAGAAACCTTGATGGAAACCATTTTGTCCACTAGCGTAGGAATAGTTCTTTAGCCAACTCATATTAAATACGCTGGAATAGCTACTGTAATTTGTTGTAAATGTAGTTTGATTAATTTGATGGTAAACACCATCAGCATAACCACCGTTAGCAACATCATCTAATGGTGTCTTGGTATTTAAAATGTAAATCTTTTTAGGATTATATTTGTCGATTGAATATGGAATGCTGTACATACCATTGGAGAATCTATAGATGTATGAGTGATATGGAACACCATCACTATAAACTTCTTCGATTTCATAAATCTCATCGATAGATGTACCAGTTCTCTTGATCATATGGAGTGAGAAGAAGCTATCGATTGTAGTTGCACTGTTACCTTTATTACCATAAGCACCAGCAAAGAAGTTAATGTAGCCTTGTTCTTTTAAGTTAAAGTCGATAGCATTAGCAGGCATTTCATAATTGGTATGTTCTTCACCATTGATCATGGCGTATCTTGCATTGACAAGATAATTCTTGTTAATAGCCGCGGACATGAAGTGAAGACCATAAATGTTATTGCCACCACTTAAAGTTTGTTCGATTTTACCTTTGGATTCTAGGTATTTAACAAAATGATTATCGTCATCATCGATTTGATGCAAACCACTGGCATCACGCGTCCAAACGCTGTCCTCATTGAAAGAACTGGTATTACGGTTATAGTTTGTTAAGTTATCAGAGATGGTATAGAAAGACGCAATTCTGACGTTAGCGTAATCGTAATCAGAAGTGGCAGAAGTATATGTAGAACCACCAACGATATAACCAGTATTAGTATCCTTAGCTGTTAAATCATTTGCACCATTTGTGGTAATTGGTAAGTATGTAACATCTTGTTCAGAATAGTCCATGCCTTGTGTAGTTCTAGAACTATTTATGTATTGATCAGGACCTTGTCCACTAGTTTGACTTGTTGGAACCATATTATAGGTAGCCACTGCTAGTGTCTCATAATTAGCAAGAATTGATTGAGTGGTATCAATACTCAAAGTTGGATGTAAGGTTGTGCTCGAACTAATGGTACCGGAAGATCTAGAAGTAAAGGCGTTGTTTTGTTCATCAAAAACAACGATATATCCAGAAACAGTGATACGATAACCATCGCCATCACGAGTAATTTGATATGTACTAGCATTGTTTTGCCTATTGCTTAAAGCAACTGTGTAAGGGCTATCATCACTATCAACCCAGTAATAGGTGGTGTTGTTATATTGTGTATAAACATAAACATTTTGGCCAATAGCGTTTTCAAGAGTGACGTCTTGTCCATTATTTCCAGTAGTTCTAAATTTCCAACCATAGGTATTGGTAGCAGTTAAGCCGGTAGCCGCACCAGTAATGGAGGTAGATGATCTGCTTAAATAGTTGTTACCATAAAAAATTTGGTAACTGTTTGCAAAATATGAATTGTATGTTGTTGGGTTTGGTGCGGTTGGAACTGGTGTCATCGTCCAATTGCCCGCAACACATGCAAGGTAATAGTTGCTTGCAGAATATCTGATGTTACCATTAGTACCAACACTTCTTGTGAATGTGGTTCTATAGCTAGTTGACGCAGACAACCTGACGACGCTATTGTTGACGACGTAAAGATAATAGGTGGTCGCTGTCGCACCATTGTTGTAATGATAAGTTGTAGAAATATAGCCAGTGCTATTTGTTGGCACGCTCCAAAGGGTGGCATTTGCTTCGTCTGTAACTGTGAGAGTGCCAGCGTTATTACTTGTGGTGCTTGCGCTTGTGACATTACCAATTGATAAATAGTTACCATTGCCATCATGGACTTTATAACCACTATGAGAAGCGTATTCATAGTATTGGGTTGTTAAATAGTGACCACCGGAAAGGTAATAAATACCACCTGTACCACTAGTGCCATAGTTTGCTTGCATAGCGCCTAGTTTGTTATTGTATGCTGCATTGTTTTTTCTATAGTCTTCATTATATAAATATAATGCTTCACCAATATTTTTAGTCTTACTACGGGTCTTATTTCCATTAACATCGTATGAATCAGTGTAAGCTAAACCAGTGGTGCCATTACTATCAGAGTAAGCATAAGTAGTTCTCATTGTGTCTAAACGAGTATAGAGGTCCTTAATCGCAATAGAACCACCCCAACCTGGATCATCACCATCAGATTTACTGTTATAGTATTGAGATAATCTTTGTTCAAAAGTACCTGAAGAACCAGTCTTTGTGGTATAGCCCACTAGACCATAGTCAGATAATTTATCTGTATATGCTGTTTTAGCGGCGTTACCATTTGTTTTAATTGTGGATGTGCCAACTTTAACACCACTCATCTCAGCGTTGATATAACCAGCGGCTAAACCAATTAAGGTGTTATTAGTAACAGATTCCACGGTTAAGTTTTCTAAAGTAACATCGTGGAGGGAATTAGTTTGTGAAGAATAAGCTTCTCCATCCAAATTACCAACCACACCAAAGAAACCAACTACTTCGGCATCCGATTGTGTGTAGGTGATGTTATGTGGTTTTCTAGTAAAGCTTGTGTAGTCATTGGTGACTTTAATGTTATGAATGGAATAACCATTACCATCAAAAACACCGATGAATGGGTGAGTTTCAGTGCCAATTGGAGGCATGACATATTCTTCGCCATCAGCGTTAATATCGTTAGCGAGTTCAAAGTAATATGGTCTATCGTCAAATTGACCTTTATATTGGAGCCATGAAAGGTTACTTAAGTGTCTAATTTCACTGATACCATATGGGTCTTCCGCTGTACCTGTACCATAAGCAAAGTAAGCGGCATCTGTAGTACCTGTACCATTGATATTAGTAATCTTAATGGTAGAGACAAACCAGGCTACAGTAGCAATAGTCGCTGCCGCTAAGGAGAAGCCAGCCATGCCAGTTAAAGCAACAATTTTATTTACTTTCTTCCCCATATTAGACCTCCATGTTCCAATCGCAAATAAAGCCAAGGCCAGCATTTAAGAATCTATGGCCAAGGAAGAAAGCGTATAAGTATTCTAAAGAATCGATATTGTAATCAATAATAATGCCAAGGTGTGTATAGCCTCTAGTGCTGCCTTGGAAAAGGTTGATGCTACTAGTAAAGACTGGTTCACCTTGATTGTCAAAAGAGACAAAGCTAGCGCGTTTATCATCAGTTAATTGGCTAGTTTGTACTGGGACATATGTTCTAGATTGCGAAACATCATCAAGAATGAGATTACCAGTTTTAGTTCTCACATTACCTTGATTATCTGTTGGATCATCTTCAAATAAAACGTAATGAGTATTGATAATAGAGCTTAATGGATTGTTATCTTGTAATAAGTCAACCCATTGGAGTTCAAATTCAGAACCAGTGTATTTATAAACGGATTTACAGCCATGACGTGTTTCATCGGCGGCTACTTCCACCATTGTGCCTTCAGCGTATGTTGAAAGAGCGCTATAAGTAGCGACACTTTCAGTAAAGGCTGGTTCGATTTTTGCTAAATATGTGGAATCAGTTTTAAGAATGATTCTTTCATTAGAACCGTCAACTTCAAATAAGAACATCACTGGATGATGTGGGTCATTTAAGGAATAGGAACCCATGACGAATTCACCAGAGTCACTACCATCATGGTCATCCCATGTGATTGTGTGGTTAGCGGTTGGATTAAAACCAAACTCACTTTCATCTTGAGTTAAGCCATAGAAATCATGAACAGTAATCGCGGTAACCGCACTATCGACTTTAGCGATAGAGAAATGACCACGGTCAGCATTAACGTTTTTATTTGTGGAGAACCAAGCTAGGACACTGGTTGCAGCAACACACGCAGTAAAAACACACATCAACGATGCGCTGATAATGGTTAACTTACGTTTGGTAGTTTGTTTAAGAGCCATGTGTTACCAATCAATTTCCTTTCTTGGCAACTGGCTATCTTGATAAGACCCTATAGCTTTGCGTCACCACTTCGCAGTGGTTTTGCCTTTTTCATACGCATAATATCTTAAATTTTTAGTAAATGCAAGTGTTAAATACACACACGAGAGCACGCATGAATATTGAAAAAACACCCCGTTTTCACGAAGTGTTCTTATTTTTATGTTTTATTAGGCTGTTAGGACACCATTGATGGAATAGCAATATGTTCCTGCACCAAACTCTTGAACGGTGTTACCGTTTGAATAAGTGTAAGTAAATGGAGCGCCATAGAACACAATGACATCACCAGCGCTTAAATCAAGAGGAGTAACCCAATTTGGGCTTCCACCTTGCGTTTTAGCTAATCTATAAAGCAAGATTTCAGTGTTTGTTTCAGAATCAATGACTCTTAAGTTGTATAAGTCACCGCTAGCGGTATGGAAATTACCAGTCACATAACTAACAGTACCAACGAAATAATATGGCGTTGAAGCGCTTTGAGAATTATATTGACTTGCTAATTGGGCAGCCTCGGTAATTGTTTTTGGATCATCAATTGTACCGGCGTGTTCAGTTGTTTCAACATGCCAGTTACCTGCTCTAATGTATTCAGCAAGTAAGTCTCTAGCGTATCTACCGCCTGCTTGTAACCTATCAATAACTGTTAAATGGTTCGCAGCGTAGTCGCTGTTATATGTATCCGTGACGAGATAGTATGTAGCGTTATCATCGATGTTCAAACGAATGTCGTTGCCATATGATGTCCAATCACAGAAGTAGTTGCTACTGCCAGTGATAAATTGGGTGTTCTTGAGACGATAGCCTTGAATAGAACACAAGACAACATCATTGTTGAATGGGAATAATTCAAGGACATCAGCGTAGATAACCATACCAGCATGTAAACCATTACCACGGCAGGAGATGTAACCACCACCGAGGATTAAGTCATATTGGCTGCCCCACTTTTCCATGCCTGCTGCTAAATATAAGTTAGCGACAGTTTGTCTTAATATTGTGGCGTCTTTCCATGTATCATTGATGCCTAATTCTTCGTAGGCATATTCATATTGGTCTTTGTATTTTTCAAATAAAGCATTAACTTCAGCGTCTTCCGCTAAGTTGGAGTATTCACCACCATATCTAGTGTCATACTCAACTGGAGTTCTGACGTCATATCTATTGTTGACCAAATCCATATCAACAGTGATTTGATAGAAGCATTGGTTATAGCCATAGCATTGGACATGGTAAACACCATAGTCATCTTGTTCGGCATAACCATGATGTGTATGGCCTTCTAAGACTAAGTCAACATAGTTGCCTGAGCTTAATGTATCATCATAATAGTCATCGGCATCTCTAGAACCAGAACCGTGGACGGAATAGATAATGAAGTCACAGTTTTCTTCTTCTCTTAATCTTAAGGATTCCGCTTTAACGAGGTTTGTTAAGTCAATGCCTGTTAAGAAAGTAAGGCCTTGGACTTGGCTACTAGAAATAGAGCTCAAGCAGTTTCCAATCGCACCGATAACACCAATCTTCACACCTTCTCTTGTAAATGTTGTAGAAGGTTCTAAGAATTCAACACGTTCGTAATTGCTTTGATAAACAACGTTAATACCTAAGGTTGGGAAATTAGCGAGTTCACTATTATCGATAATGCCTTGTCTACCCCAGTCAAATTCGTGGTTACCAACAGTCATGGAAACGAAATCCATTTGATTCATCCATTCGGTAACTAAATGACCTTCGGTTAAGTTGCTTTCAACAGAACCTTGCCACATATCACCTTGAGAGATGAAAATGGAGTTCTTGTTCGCGGATAACTCTTTTAAGAGAGTTGTGGTTTTAGCGATGCCAATACCTTTTCCTTGAGTATCCTTAACGTTACCATGGGTATCATTAAAGGCGAAGATATCTAGAGATACTTCTTTTGGAGTCTCATGACCTGAAGAACTACTGCTGGAAGAGCTAGAGGATGACGAAGTGTCTATTGAACTAGTGGATGTAGAACTTGATGAAGTTGAAGAACTAGAGGAAGAACTACTAGAACTCGATGATGAGCTACTACTGCTAGATGAACTGCTGCTGGAAGAAGTACTGCTTGAACTAGAGGAGCTGCTGCTGGAAGAAGTACTGCTGGATGAGTTACTACTTGAAGAAGCGCTACTTGAACTAGAGGAGCTACTACTTGTGGATGCACTAATAGAGGAAGAACTTGAAGATTCAATGCTACTAGTAGTTGTTAGGATAGATGTTGAGCTAGTTTCCTTGCTTTCAATAGAAGAAACACTACTTTCATTTGATGAAGTGGATTCTATTTTGCTTGTATTATTACCACCGATGGTGAACTCACAAGCGGTGATTGTTAAGGCAAGGAGGCTAAAAGTGCTCAATAGGAAGTGTCTTTTTTTCATACTATTTGCCTCAATTTGGTTGTATTTTATCATTTTTGCTTTTTATTGACAATAAAACCCGGTTTTGCCAAATAAAAACAGTTCAGATAAAAATCCGAACTGCGATTGACTAATGGTCGGAAAGATGGGATTCGAACCCACGACCTCTCGCTCCCGAAGCGAGCGCACTACCAAGCTGTGCTACTTCCCGGATTAGAAGTCGAATAGTGATAATTGATCGCTATCATTTAAATCATCTAAAACACCCATATCGCTTAAATCTTGGACGTTTGTGGATGTAAGTTTTGTTCTTCTAAGTAAATCCTCCTTAGAGAAGAATTCGCCTTTCTTTCTTTCTTCAACGACTGTGACAGCGTTGTTTTCACCTAAACCATCAATGGTAATAAATGGCGGGATGAGGGCTTTATTTTCATAGTCGACCACAAAGTTAGAAGCATCACTTCTATAGAGATCGATGTTTTCGAATTTATAACCTCTTTGCACCATTTCTAATGCGTTAATTAAGGTCTTTAATTGCTCTTGTTCTTTTGGTGAAAGTTTGACATTAGAAACACGTTGCTGAGTGCGTAATTCCTCAATTTTACTAATGATAGCATCCTTTCCTTTAATCATGGTCTTGATGTCGTATTGTTTACTTCTAACAGAGAAGAAGGTCGCATAGAACTCTAAAGGATAGTAGATTTTGAAGTAACCTACTCTTACCGCCATTGTAACATAAGCAACAGCGTGGCCTTTAGGGAACATGTACTTAATCTTTTTACATGAATCAATGTACCAAGAAGGAACATTATTAGCCTTCATAATTTCTTCGTATTGTTCTTTTAAACCACGGCCTTTACGAACATCTTCCATGATCATAAATGCGATGTTACTTGGGATGCCTTTACCAATAAGGTAGACCATAATATCATCACGACATCCAATAACTTCTTGTAATGTCGCAGTACCCGCTTTAACGAGTTCATCTGAGTTACCTTGCCAGACACCAGTACCATGGGTTAGACCAGAAATAATAACTAAGTCAGAGAATGATTTTGGATTTGTTTCCTCTAAAACGCCTCTAACGAATTCAGTACCGAATTCAGGAAGTAAAAGCGCACCAGTCTTCGCATTAGTGTAGTCATGTTCCATGCCTAAAGCTTCCGCACTAGAGAATAAGGAAAGAACCTTCTTATCATTCATTGGAATGTCTTGAAGTTTAACGCCTGTTAAGTCAGACATCATCTTTAAGGCCATTGGGTCAACGTGACCTAAAAGGTCAAGTTTAAGAATTGTATCGTGGATGGAATGGAAATCGAAGTGTGTTGTCTTCCAACTACTATCCATATCATCAGCAGGATATTGAACTGGAGTAAAGTCATAAACTTCATATTCAGTAGGAACAACGACGATACCACCTGGGTGTTGACCAGTTGTACGTTTAACATCAACGCAGCCTGATGCGAGATAGTGAATCTTAGCTTTTGGATATGAATCAACGTCTAAGCCTTTTCTTTCAATAAAGCCACGCGCAAAACCGAAAGCGGTCTTTTCCGCAACGGTTTCAATAGTACCGGCACGGAAAACGTTGTTTTCGCCTAATAACACTTTAGTGTAGTCATGGGCTTTGGATTGATAATCACCAGGGAAGTTAAGGTCGATATCTGGTGTCTTTTCAGCGTTGAAGCCTAAGAATGTTTCGAATGGAATATCTTGTCCATCGTGAATCATTGGTTCGCCACACACTGGACAGACCTTATCTGGTAAGTCATAACCTGAACGATATTCAGGCATAGTTTCTTTAGTCCATTCAAGATGTTTACATTTAGGACATCTATAGTGAGGTGGTAATGGATTAACTTCAGTGATGTTAGACATAGTCGCAACAAAAGAAGAACCAACAGAACCACGGCTACCGACGATATAACCGTCTTCATTCGCTTTCTTGATTAATAAGTGAGCGATGTAATAAATAACGGAGTAGCCATTGGAGATAATACCGTTTAATTCTCTATCTAAACGAGTTTGGATATATTCAGGTAATGGATCACCATACATTTCATGAGCTTTGGCAAAGCACATATCCTTGAGTTTGTTTTCACAGTTTTCAATGGTTGGAGTATATAAGTGATCGTTAGGAACAGGCATAATTGGTTCAATCATGTCTGCAATTTTGTTTGTGTTAGTAACTGTGACTTCGTAGGCTTTTTCTTCGTCTAAGAATTCTTTCATGCAATTAAGCATTTCATCAGTTGTGCGGTAATGTTGGTCTGGATTTTCGAATTCAGGCATTCTGCTACGTTTATATGGATTGAGTGGGTGATTCACACCACCGATACCTTTAGCGGAAATATAAACGTCTCTAAACACTTTGTGTTTCTTAGTGACATAGTGAACATCACCAGTAGCACATACTGGTTTACCCATCTCGTCAGCGCATCTCACGATATCTTTAAGGTGAGTGACGAGTTCTTCTTGAGTCATATCGCCCATATTGATGAGGAAGGAATAGTTTTCTAGTGGTTGGATTTCGATATAATCATAGAAAGCGATTGTTTCTTTTAAGACATCGTCACCATAGTATTGAGCATTTCTAAAGACTTCACCATTAAAGCAAGCAGAGCCAATGAGTAAGTCTTCTCTTAACTTTTCGATTTCACGGCGTGGAATCTTTGGCACTTCCGCTAAATAGTCGATATGGGAATAGGAAACGAGTTTATATAAAGCTTTAAGACCGGCTTTATTCTTTGCTAAAGCAATGACATGAGTTGGTCTAATATGTTTTAAAAGTGTCTTAGGTGTTTCTAACTTTGCTAATTCAGCGTGTGTTAAATGATGGTTCTTCTTTGTTAAAAGAACGAGCATTGGTTGCCAGACATCATTTAAGACCTTAGCATCGTAGTCCGCACGGTGGGCTTCGTCTTCTTTATATTCGACTTCCATGTTACGGCATAAGCTACCCAAGGTATGGCTTCTAGATTCAGGAAACAAATAACGTGATAAAGGAAGGGTATCGATTACCGCATTATTCATAATTGGCATATTTTCTCTCATTAATGCGTGTTGTAAGAATGAGAAGTCGAAGGATGCGTTATGAGTAACTAAGATTGCATCGCCAATCCAGTCAATAATCTTTGGTAAGGCTTCACGGATTGTAGGTTTATCTTCTAACATCTTATCTGTGATATTAGTAATTTCCACAATGCGCTTTGGAAGTGGAATTTGCGGATTGATTAAAATGTCCATTGTTTCAGTGACAATGCCATTTTCCACTTTCACCGCACCGAATTCAATAATACGGTCATAGTAGCAGTTTAAGCCGGTTGTTTCTAAGTCGAGAACAACATACTTAGCGCGATTTAATTCGATAGGTGATGGGTTCTTGACGTATTTTAAGTCATCATCAACCATGTAGAATTCGACACCATAAAGCATCTTAATGCCAGTCTTTTTGCCAGCATCTTGGGCATCTGGATAGCCTTGAACGACGGCATGGTCGGTAATCGCCATAGCGGTATGACCTAACGCTTTCGCGTATTTAGCGTAGTCGATCATATGACTAATTCCATCCATCGTGGACATATTAGAATGTAGGTGAAGTTCAACACGCTTCACTTCTGCATTATCTTTTTCAATTTCATCAGGTGGTAAAAGATCAATAAAGTGGGCTTTAACCGCCATAGCTTTATTGTAATCGTCATAGTAAGCAGCGCCTCTAATACGAACATTAGTGCCCCACTTCTTCATTTCTTCAACTGTCTCATCGCTGATTGAAGCATTTTGATAACAGTTCGCATAAATCGCTCCACCGTTTTCATCGAATAAACCGATGTTTAATTTCTTTCTTTCACCGTATTCATTGATTTCGACGGAAAAGACTTTTGCTGGGAAGTCAACGTGGTCACTAGTTCTCACGATATCATCGATATGATCAAGAGGTTCATAATTACCACGTCTATTTAATCTTGCTCTTTCTCTGTCTCTGGCCATTTCTCTAGCGTTTTGACGAGCGAGTTTTAATAATTGATCTTCTGTTTCTTCGTTGAGCTGCGCTTTTTCTTGGGCAATCATTTCTTCAACTTCACTACGGTCATTGATTTGACGAGCCGCGCTTTCTTCTTCTAAAGCCGCTTCAGCTTCAGTATTAGCCTTCTCAACAATCTTCTTCATTTCTCTTTTAGAAATGTTTACTAGTTCTTCTTGAGGAGCAACTTCTTCGATAATAGAAAACTCATAGTTTAAGAAATCTAAGAAGTCTCTAAAGTCTTTAATACTATTTTGATATTGCTCTTTTTCCGCCTCATTAGCGTATGTCACCTTCAATAAGGATTCATTTTGTGGTTCTAAAAGAAGATTGTGAGGAATGTGATATAAAGTTTGATACCATTCGTCAAAAAGACTTAATAAGTCATCCATATTAGGTCTTACAACGTAAGAGAATCTTAATAAGTATGGATAAGTTAAAGTATTTAAACCATCTTGGAACTGTCTTAATAAGTGATATTTCCATGGTGTTTGTTTAACGATCACCATATCAACTTGTTCACGTTTGAAGCGGTTACGACCGACCATTTCAAAATCAATATCAAAGGCATCGATATTCTCGATGTGGATATGATTTAAGAAAGATACCATTTTGTCCGTCATAGTAAGCCCACCAAGATATAGGTAAATACATCCTTAATAAGGATAACACCCATGAGAAGAAGTAATAACCCTAAACCGATTAGGGAGACAATATTTTTTACTTTATCTGGAATCTTCTTTCTTGTTCCCGCTTCAACGAAGGTGACTAATAACTGCCAACCATCTAAGCCTGGGAATGGAAGAAGATTAAAGATTGCTAAGTTCGCGGAGATTAAACCCCATATTCTTAAGAAGTTGGCAAAGCCAAAATCTCTTAATACTGCGGTTGTTTCAAAAGCCACACCAACGATACCACTTACTTGGCCCCAGTTTTGTGGATTGAACAACATGCCTACTGCTTTAAATAAGACGATTGAGTTTTCACCAAACTCTACAAAGGTATTTTTAACAATGTTACCAAAACTTTGCATCTTCTTTTCATAAAAGAAAGAAGCACCAAAAGAAGCATAGCCATCTTTATTATCATTAACTGGAATAGAAACTTTTACAGCATGGTCAATAGTTTTTCCATCGCTACCTGGTTTAAGGATGGAAAAATGCACTTGAAGTGATTCATAGTCAGCAGGAATAATGATATCAGCAAATGAAGGACCATTATCTTTGATTTTGTAAACAAAGATTGCACTACTTAAGTCTCTATTACTAAAGTTTAAAAAGTCTGTAGTAATACAAGCGGAGTATTTAACGGAATCATCATTATTAAAGGTTGCTTGATTATCAAGAATATAGAAATGCTTTTCACTATTAGAAACTTGATCTTGATAGGTAATTAAATCACCAAGAGCGAAGATATCTCCATCTCTTAAGCCACTTTCATAGGCTAATGAACTTTGTTCGATATTAACCGCGTTTCTATAGAGTCTTTCTTGAGGTAAGCAGTTCGCCGCGAAGAAGAATGTCAGCGCTAATAAGGTGTTCATAGTGACACCAGCGATTAAGATAATCGCACGTTTCCACCACTTAATACCGTTAAGGGAACGTGATTGAGGTATTTCTACTCCATCAGGTAGTTCCACCCCTTCTCCATACATTGAGACATAGCCACCAAAAGGAATGGCTCTTAAAGAGAACTGGGTTTCTCCGTTCTTTCTTTTGTATTTGAATAGAAGCGGACCCATACCAACGGAATATTCTAAACAGTAGACATTAAAAGCTTTAGCCATCGCTAAATGGCCAAGTTCATGGACAATGATTAGAATTGAAAGGAAGACGATGAATAAAAGAATATACAAAATGGTTGTTAGCACTTGCATACTTCATACTCTCCTTTCTTGATTAAATCTTTAACTTTTGCCCTTGTTAATTGATCCACTTCTTTGAGCGTTTCATAGCTTGGGTTTTTAATTAAACGATGTTCATTAACACATTGATTGATAATACCTTCAATGCCTAAGAACGGAATCTTATGGTCTAAAAAGGCATAGACAGCCTCTTCATTAGCGGCGTTAAATACCGCACCCATGGTGCCTTTTTCTTGGATGACTCTTTTCGCTAATCTCACGATTGGATAACGGTTTTCATCAAAGGATGCAAAAGTCGTATTTTTGACTTTATTTAAATCATCAGAGACGACAGTTTCGTAATTGATTAAGCCTTGAGATAAGGCATACTTAATGGGCTTACGCATATCGGGCTTGCCCACTTCCATACGATAGGTGCCATTATTATAGCGCACAAGCGAGTGTACGTAAGAATTTAAATTGAGAATTGTTTCAATCTTATCGATTGGTAAACCAAATAGATAATGGGCTTCAATAATTTCGAATGCTTTATTAACCATAGACGCACTATCGATGGTAATCTTTTTACCCATTTTCCAGTTTGGATGATTAAGCGCTTGCTCTGGAGTGACGTCTTTTAATTGTTCTCTTTTGAGGTTTCTAAAAGCCCCACCAGAAGCGGTTATAATCACTTTATCAATATCGGCATCTTGAACAGCTAAACACTTAGCGATAGCGACGTGTTCACTATCAATTGGTACTAACTTACCGTTTCTTTCTTTGAGAAGCTTATTAATGAGTTCTCCACCCACCACTAATGATTCTTTATTGGATAAAGCGACAATCTTATCGCATTCTAAAGCTGTAATTGTGGGCTTTAGTCCCACGAAACCCACTAAAGCATTGACCACCATTTTCGCGTTGCTATTTCTAATGAGTTCATTTAAACCTTCATCACCGTAATAGAAAGTGATGTTTGGATATGCTTTCTTGAAATAACTGAGTTTACTTTTATCTTGAATGCAGATTCCTTTAACTTTTGGAAAATGGTTAACGATGCCACGTATTTTTCTTGTTTGATGGCCAACAGAAAAGGACTCTAAAGTAAAGTCAGTTGGATTTTTGAGCATCACATCAATAGTTTGAGTGCCGATTGAACCAGATGCCCCTAAGAGGCATATGGTCATCATGGGAGAATGAAGCCTCCCGGGACGTCACAGAAAATATTGGTATAGATAGCGACAGTCATAGCGGCGAATAAAATAGAATCTAAGCGATCTAAAATACCACCGTGACCTGGAATTAAGTTAGAGAAATCTTTAATTTCATAGTGTCTTTTAATGGATGAGAAGACTAAATCACCAATGACGGACACTAATGGAATAAGTGTGGATAAGATAAGGATGTGATACCAGTGATCAATGTCTAATAAGCCTTTGAGGATTGGATGACCAACCGCACTCATAATAAAGGCAAAGCCACTAATGAATGCACTAGTTAAAATCACGCCACCAAAGAAACCTTCCCAAGTTTTCTTAGGGGAAAGTCTTGGATTCATTTTATGTTTACCAAAGAAGACACCAACGAAATAAGCGAAAGCATCGTTTAAGCAAGCGCCTAAGGCGACATATAAAATGAATAAGAATGATTCAGCGTTATCGTAACCATTGATATATGGCACTGTTTGTCCTAAAAGAGCTAAGTCTTGGTGATGGACATGAACAGGATAGTAACGAATAAACAACAAGCTTTCTAAGCCTAAGGCAATGATAATAACCGTTGTGATAATGAAGCAAGCATCCATAATGGTAAAGTTCTTATCAGCAATGATTGTCATTGAGCAAAGAATAATACCAACAAAGATGATGGTCGCACTTAATGAAATACGGTTATAACTATCATAGATACCTGACCATTGATCATTGAACATTTTAGGAATGTCTTGGAAAAAGTTCCAGAACAAAACTAAGAAAGCGAGAATGAACGCGGTGATATATAAAACTTTGGAATATTTAGTTTTAGCGCATCTGATAATTTCAATGATAGCGAAAACTAAGACTAAACAAATAAAGCCAAAGAATGGCCAGTCACCAAACATAACGAAAGGTAAAACAATCGCAATAGCAGTTAATCCAGCGATGATTCTGGTACGCATTGAAGTAACTGCCGCATTACTTAATTCATTTGGTTGAAATATTGGCTTGCGTTCTTTCATAAAATTAACACTTAAAAATAGTATACACATAAAAAGCGGTATTTGTAATAAATAACCGCTCTTTTATTAAATTTGTTTTTCTAAAGACTAGAGAGACATCAATTCTTTTTCTTTTTCGGCGACGACAACGTCCACTGTTTTGATGGATTCTGTGACGACTTTTTCTAAGTCTTCTAATAATTTCTTTTGATAGTCTTCAGTATAAGAGTCATCATCTTTAGCTAATTCAATATAGTCACGTCTGATATTACGGATAGCAACCTTAATTTCTTCACCATATTTCTTAGCTTGTTTAACGACTTCTCTTCTTCTTTCTTCAGTTAGTGGAGGAATGGTTAATCTAATTTGTGTACCTTCATTAATTGGGTTAATTCCAAGATCGCTCTTATTGATAGCGGCGATAATGGCTTTAGCGTCGTTTTTATCATATGGTTTAATGAGTAATTGTCTTGGTTCTGGAACAGAAACAGAGCTCATTTGGTTAATTGGTGTCATTGTGCCATAGTAATCGACTTCGATACCATTAAGCATATTTGGTGTAGCTTTACCTGTTCTTAATGAGGTTAATTGAAATTTTAAAGACTCGACAGATTTATTCATCTTTTCTTGCATGTCTAATACGAGTTCATCCATGGTGATTATTCTCCTTTTTTAACGATAGTTCCAATGCGTTTTCCTTGGGCGGCAGCGATAAAGTTTTCAGCCGCCATTCTGAAGACACAAATGTGAATATCTTTATCCTTTATTAATTCTATCGCAGATATATCCATAATTTGAAGATTTTGTTTCAACATTTCTTGGAATGTGATTTCTGGGAAGAATTTTGCATCAGGATTTACTCTTGGATCTTTATCATAGACACCTTCCACACCGTTTTTACCCATGAGGATGGCATCGCAGTTTAATTGCACTGCGCGTAAAGCGGCAGCGGTATCTGTTGAGCAATATGGTTTACCTGTACCACCAGAGAGGAAGACAACTTTGCCTTCATTCATGGCTTTATCGGCGACTTCTGGAGTATAGGCAACATTAACTTCTGGAACTGGTCCAATTGCGCTTGTGACTAATGATTCGACGCCTAAGACTTTGAGTCTAGCACCTAAGGCGACAGCGTTAATGACTGTACCCATCATGCCCATATAGTCCGCTTCAAATTGGTCCATGCCAGCATCTTTAGCGATCTTACCACGCCAGATGTTACCAGCACCGATAACAATGCAAACTTGCACACCACTATCATGGATGCTTTTAACCATCTTGGCCATGTTGTCTAAAGCTTCAGCAGAAAGAATAGCATCACTATTTTCCTTTAAAGCTTCACCGGATAATTTAAGTAGTACTCTTTTGTAAGCCATACGTTTTCCTCCTAAAAAAAGAAACACCAAAGGTGCTTCTTTTGAATTGTTAAAATTACTTAACTTGGCTCATGACTTCGCTAGCGAAATCATCTTTACGTTTTTCAATGCCTTCACCAACTTGGTAACGGACATATTTAAGAACGTTTGTCTTCTTTTCTTGAAGGACTTGGCCAACTTTCTTACCAGATTCTGTATCGAGTAAGTATGGTTGCTCAACAAGAACCATTTCAGCAAAGTATTTGTTAACTTTACCAGCAATGATCTTCTTGAGCATTTCTTCTGGCTTGCCAGCGAGTTTTGGATCTTGCTTAGCAGCTTCAAGTTGAATCTTGGTTTCGTGTTCGATAGCATCAGCACCGATAGCGTTTGTATCTAAGTAGGCTGGGTTGTTAGCAGCAATGTGCATAGCAATACCTTTACCTAATTCAGCGTCTTCTTTGTCCAAGACAACAGCAACGGCAATCTTACCACCCATGTGGATGTATGTGTAGACGAATTGGCCTTCAGCTTGGTTGATGAGTTCGAATCTACGGAGATCGAATTTTTCACCCATTTTAACTGTGGCGTCAGTGAATAAGTCTTGAGCTAAAGCTTTGGCTTCTTCAACGTTCTTTGGTTCATTCTTTAAAATGAGACCAGCTGTTTGATCAACTAATTCACGGAAAGCATCACCTTTCGCAACGAAGTCTGTTTCACAGTTAACTTCGATAACGACGGATTTACCGCATTTTTCGCATGTCTTTGTTAAGGCAAGACCTTCAGCGGCGATACGATCAGCTTTCTTAGCGGCTTTGGCTAAACCTTTTTCTCTTAACCAGTCTGTGGCTTTTTCAATGTCTTCGTTATTATTTAATAACGCGGCTTTGCAGTCCATTAAACCAGCACCGGTTCTATCACGTAATTGTTTAATTAAGTCAATTAAGGCCATTATTTGTTTTCTCCTTCGGCTTTTGGTGCTTCTTCAGCGGCTGGAGCAGCTTCTTCACCTTCGGCTTTTGGTGCTTTTGGTTTGGCGGCTCTACGTTGTTGTTTTTCAGCGTTTCTACGAGCTTCTCTTTCAGCTTGTTCTTTTTCGTAAGCTTCTTGACGAGCTTGTCTTTCCGCTCTGATCTTTGCTAATTTTTCAGCGTTTTCTTTTTCTGTTTGGCGAATGACTTCTTTCATTGTGACGGCTTCGCCTTCATCTTTTGTATAGGCCACGACTGGGACACCGTTCTTGCTTTCAACGATAGCGTCAGCGATGACGGCTAAGATTAAGCTGAAGGAACGAACTGCATCGTCGTTAGCTGGAATGACATAGTCAACAACATCTGGATCACTGTTTGTATCAACAATAGCAAACACTGGGATGTTTAATTTTCTAGCTTCGGCAACAGCATTGTGTTCAATGCGTGGGTCGATAACGAAGATAGCGTTAGGAATTTTTCTCATTTCCTTAATACCATCTAAGTTCTTGGATAATTTGTCTTTTTCTCTACGGAGTTGAGCGGCTTCAACTTTGCTTAATAAATCAAGTTCGCCTTCTTCTTCTCTTCTTTCGAGATCCTTCAAGTATCTAATTCTGGATTGGATGGTCTTGAAGTTTGTTAATGTACCACCTAACCAACGGTTGGTGATGTAGAAACTGCCAGAACGTAAAGCTTCTTGTTGGACAGCTTCTTGACATTGTTTCTTTGTACCGACGAATAAGACTTTGCCACCGTTATCAACGATTTCTTTCATTTTGGCGTAGGCAACTGTAATTGCGTCGACTGTTTGTTGTAAGTCAATGATGTAAACACCATTTCTTGCACCATAGATGTACTTTTTCATCTTTGGGTTCCATCTACGGGTTTGATGACCGAAGTGAGCGCCAGCTTCTAAGAGCTTTCTCATTGTGATAACTGGTGCATCAGGATCATGCATAACTGCTTCCATTGTTGGGGCAGCTTGTTCTGCAGGAGCGGCTTGTTCAGCAACTTCTTCGAGAACTTCTTTCTTTTCTTCTGCCATTTTTAGGCCTCCTTTTGTTGTACCTCCATTGCTTCGAAGAACCCGGCCACTTGTTTTTAACAAGCACATTGGCGGTTCAATCCACAATGTGTGTATTTGCTGTTTCCACAGCGCTTAATATCTTACCAAAGCGTATCTACGCATGCAAGAGGAAAATAATAATTATTATTGGTGTCGTTTACTTCTTTTTTGCTCGAGGGTGAGCGGACATATATGTTTCCTTCATCGCTTCTTCAGTAACGTGAGTATACACTTGTGTCGCATTTATACTCTCGTGTCCGAGGAGTTCTTGAATGACACGGAGGTCCGCTCCGTTTTCTAATAGGTGTGTGGCAAAAGAGTGTCTAAGGATGTGTGGGTGTAAACCTACATATAGACCAATTTTCTCTTCAATTGAATCTAAAATGTATTCCAAACCACGAGTAGTTAACTGTCCACCATTAGCGTTAAAGAACAAAGGCGACAATAAATCATCACTTTTCTTCTCTTCTGGTTTTCTTTTTTCTAGTTCGATATGTTTTGCGACCAATGTTGGTCTTTCTTTATCGATGTATTTTTTGAGTACTTTTTGGCAATCAATTGAGAAAGGAACGATTCTTTCTTTGTTACCTTTTCCCAGTACACGGATAGCTCTTTCTCTTAGATAAACCGATTGAATTGGCAAAGTTACTAACTCTTGCGCACGGATGCCTGAGTAATAGAGCAAATAAAGAATCGCTTGATCTCTTAAGGCTAATTCATCGGTTCTTTCCGCATTTCTTTTGAAAAGCTCTTCGATTTGTTCTTTATAGAGAGCGTGAGGGTATTTGGTTTCCACTTTTGGCGCGGAAATGAAAACAAATGGATTATCTTTTGTATAACCTACATTAACCATATACTTGTAAAAGTGTTTTAAGGATGAGAGACGTCTTTTACAACTTCTTTTACTAATTCCTTGGTTTAATTCTTCAGTCAAAAAGTTACGAATACATATCGCATCAACGTCATCAATCATGACACCTTCGTGATAAATAAATTCGCAAAATTTATCGATATCTTCCTGGTAACTTTTCACAGTGCGTGGAGAATAATTTCTCACCACGAGAAGATGATCTAAGAATTCTTGTTCTGGTTTATTCATACATTAATGATAGCAAAGAAAAGAAAAAAACGGATTATTAATTCCGTTTCTTCCTAATAATTCTTTCCATGTGATTGCACTTTGGATAATTGATACAGCCAAGGAAGTAACCAAATCTTCCTTTCTTCTTGACCAAATAGCCATCACAGTCCGGGCAATCCTTAATGCGTTTCTCTTCTTCCACGACTGGTGAGGAATTAGTAGATGCTACTTTTCTTGTATAGCGGCATTTTGGGAAATTGCTACAAGTGATGAAGGAATTACCGTTTTTATTTCTGAGTAATAACTCACCACCACATTCTGGGCACTTTTCACCAATAGGTGTTGGCGCTGGTGCATCGCTTTCTTGCTTTTGCACGTATTTGCATTCTGGGAAGTTGGAGCAGCCGATGAATTGACCATTTTTACCTTCTTTGATGACTAATGGAGCACCACACATTGGGCAGTTTTCACCAGTTTGGACAAAGCTTTCTTTATACATGACTTTACTCACTCTTTCGAATTGTTCGATGAATGGGTAATAGAAGTCATTTAAGATCTTACTTCTAGATTGGTTACCTTCTTCAATATTGTCCAATTTCTTTTCCATGCTCGCGGTATATTTTGTATCGACGAATTCAGGGAAATATTTATTTAAGACAACAGAAGTTAAGTTACCTTGTTTTGTGGTAATTAAGATACCATTTTCGTTATCAACATACTTTCTTTTTCTAATCGTATCGATTGTGGAAGCATAGGTTGATGGACGACCGATACCGACTTCTTCCATAAGTCTAACGATTTTAGCTTCAGAGTAATGGGCTGGAGGTTGTGTGAACTTTTGTTCAGTTTCCTTGAGCACCACTTCGAATTGTTCATCGTCAGCGAAGTCTGGGAAGGAATCAAAGTGATTTTCTTCTTTTTCGGTATCTTTATAGACCGCTTCATAACCTTTGAAAAGGGTACGAGTTAAGTCTAATTTGAATGTTAATCCATCACCATCAAGATAAACGCTCATTTGTTCATCTTTCTTTGACTGCATCAAAGATGCAATTGTGCGGTTATAGATTAATTTATAAAGATTGTATTGATCGTTTGTTAAGAATTTTTTAACTGATTCTGGAGTACGGTGGTTGCTTGTTGGACGAATCGCTTCGTGAGCGTCTTGCATCATACTCACTTGTCTAATTTTTCTGGTGTGACCTAAGTACTCTTTACCGAACCTTTCGGTAATATAGGCGGTAGCGCGTTCCACGAATGTTGGGGATAAACGTGTACTATCGGTACGCATATAAGTGATTAAACCAACGTGTTCACCATCAACTTCGATACCTTCATATAATTGTTGGGCAACGAGTTGGGTTTTCTTGGTTTTGAATTTTAAACGAGAGAATGCTTCTTGTTGCAAGGTAGAAGTAATGAATGGTTCTTTACTATCACTAACCTTAATCTTCTTTTCGACTTTAGAAACATGAAGCTTTTCTGGAATACGGTCTAAAATAGCGTGTGCTTGTTCACCGTTTTTGAGTTCGATATCTTTACCGTTATCATTGAGTAAGGTGACATTGAATTCTTTACCGAAAGCATTGATCTTTGTGGTAATTGTCCAATATTCTTCTGGCACGAATTTAGCGATTTCATCATCGTGATCCGCGATCATCTTTAATGTCGCAGATTGCACTCTACCCGCAGAACGGGAATGAATCTTCTTAAATAAAAGCGTGGATAATTTGAAACCAATAATACGGTCAATAATACGACGTGTTTCTTGAGAAGAAACAAGACTCTTATTAATTGTTCTTGGATTCTTCATAGCCTCACCGATGGAATCACGAGTAATTTCATGGAATTCCAAACGTTTTGTGGTTTCGATATCCAAACCTAAAACTTGGGCTAAGTGCCACGCGATTGCTTCACCTTCTCTATCAGGGTCGGTTGCAAGAATAACTTCATCACACTTATCCATCGCGTTTTTAAGTTCGCGAATAATGTGTTGTTTATCTTTATTGACAATATATGTTGGTTGGAAGTCATTTTTGACGTCCACACCTAAACCATCTTTACCAGATGTTGCTAAGTCACGAATATGTCCTAAAGACGCCATGACGATATAGTTGTCACCTAGATAACGCTTGATGGTTGTGCATTTGGCTGGTGATTCAACAATAACTAATTTCATAGGTTCTTTGGTTTTCCGTCTCAAAAATATAAGCCTCTTTATTATGCTTGTCAACGAACATTTTCCTTTATTCCTTAATTAAATAAAAGAGAACTTTATTTAAGAAAAAATTTGGACTTTAATCCCACTTCATCACTTCTAATATTTGCCCACCGCTTTCCGCAAGTTCGGCACCTTCCATTAAGATTTGATTGTTCACTGATTCTTCCGTAATCGGGGTAGGAACGATAAAGATTGGTCGATTCATGCCGAGCATTAAATTAATCGAAATCATTGTTCCAGAAACATAGCTTTTGATTTGTGGAACCACTAAGGCATCAGAAAGACCAGCCACTATACGGTTGCGTAAAGGAAAGTGATTTCCATCTGGTTCCACCATTCCTGGATATTCACTTATTAGTAGATGTTTCTTTTTAATCTCTTCGTATAATTCTTTATTTTCTGGTGGATAACAGTTATCAATACCAGAACCTAAGACAGCAATTGTTCTTCCTCCATTTTCAATAGCGGAAGTATGACCAATCGTATCAATACCTCTAGCTAGACCAGAAACAAGAATTGGTTTATTTCCCATTTCTTTAACAATCTTTCTAGTCGCTAAAGCACCATAATCAGAATAGTCCCTAGAACCTACGACACCATATTTTCGATTCTTATCACTTAACAAAGTAATATCTCCATAATAGAAAAGTACGATTGGTGGGCGATGAGTTTGCTTCAGCTTTTCAGGATAATCGTAGTCTAGTAAAGTAATCGCCTTACATTTTAAAGATGAAATTACCTTCTTAACTTCTTCAGGTGTAATTTGTAGATCTTCGTGTAAGTGCAGTGCGGTCAATATCTTTGAATTATCACCGTTATATTTGACCGCTAAATAGATGAGTAAATCTCTTGAGTCATTTTCAAACATTAAAAACCCTCCTATTTAATTAGTAGGAGGTGAAATCAAAATTTTTCCTAAAAAACTTTAAAATAATGAAACTTTTTCAATGAAGCAGGCCTTTACAGGAGCGTAAGTGAAGCGATGAAGGTGTTTTACTGGGCCATACTTTTTGAGCGCTTCAAGGTGGTCTTTTGTGCCGTATCCTTTGTTTTTCTTGATGTTGTATTCCGGATATTGTTTATCTAATTCTAAACATAATCTATCACGTGACACTTTGGCTAAAATTGAAGCCGCGGCAATGGATAAAGAAAGGGCGTCGCCATGGATAATATCGACGACTGGTTTTGGATAATTTGGCATCTTCATCGCGTCCGTTAAGACGAGATCAAAATCATGATTCATCTTCTCAATTGCGCGCTGCATTGCCATCCTAGAAGCATTATAAATATTAACCTCATCTATCTCATCTGCATCCACTGAAGCGATACCGTACGCAATCGCATTATTAATGATGAAGTCATAGGCTTCTTCTCTCTTTTTAGCACTCAACTGTTTTGAGTCATTAATCAAAGGAGTTTCTAGTCCTTGAGGCAAAATAACAGCGGCAGCGAAAACAGGTCCGAGAAGACATCCTCTACCAGCTTCATCACAGCCCACAATGAGCTTATATCCTTGAGCGTAATATTGCTCATCTAAATCAAGCGCCATACTTTTCTAATGTAATCTTACCAAGGAGGCCGTCTTTGAATTCTTTGAGTAAAAGTGCCTCGGCTCTTAATAAGTCGTTTTGTCCTGTACTATCGACAAGTTTACGTCTTTCTGCAATTTGATTTAAGACAGTGATTCTGTCACCAACTGCCTCAATCGCAAATCTATCATTTAGGGCAGATGGGTACTGATTTCTTAAATACTCTAAAAGCATCTCTCCTAGTGTTTCATTTGGTAAGATTTCCTCGCGAATTGCACCAATTAAGGCGAGATTTGCAGCCTTTTTCTGATTTTCGTAGTTCATTGGAAGGATTCCAGGAGTATCTAAAAGCAAGAAATCCTTATTAACTTTGATCCATTGCTCACCACGAGTAAATCCAGGCTTGTTTTGAACACCTGCTGCTTTTCTTTTTGCAATGCGATTAATCAAAGAAGATTTACCAACATTTGGAATACCAATAATCATCGCTCTGATTGGTTGAGGCTTCATTCCTTTAGCCATTTCTTTGGCCCATTTATCTTTTCCTAAATTAATAACAGCTTTGGAAAGAATGGCTTCCGCACCGTTATTTTTTAAGTCTAATGTGAGAATGGAATCATACTTTTTCTTTAGCTCTTCAACCCATTCTTTTGTGGCGTTTTGATCCGCTAAATCAATCTTGGTTAAGACGATTAATTTCTTTTTATTTTGGATTAATTTTTCTAAATTTTCATTGATGGAAGAAAGAGGCGCTCTCGCGTCTAAAAGCTCGATAACAACGTCAACGAGTTTAACCTTATTTTCGACTTCGTTCAAAGCCTTATTCATGTGTCCTGGAAACCAGTGAATTTGTTGTCCCATCTTCTTCTCCCCTTAGTAATATACTGGCCAATGATACTGTTTATCTTTGACGTCATAAACCGCTCTCATTGGGTTATGACATTTACTACATTCTGCGCCATTTGCGGACTTAGTTTTATTGCCGCAATAATCACAGACATATTCCTTAATGTAAAGCTTTCCTTTGCCTTCAATTGCCACTAAAACACCATAGATATTTTGGTAGGTAATTGGGGTGCCGATTGAAGCGCAGTCTCTACTTGCTGGACGGTTATCACCTAAGACCCAGTATTCATTGTCCTTAAGTGTAATTGGTTTAGCTGTATCTTTTGGATAGAGACCATCTTTTTGGACAATCTTGAAGGTATAAGGAATATTCTCAAATTGTCCATCTTTCATGACGTAAAGTTTATCTTCTTTAATTTCAAATGTTTCTCCTGGAAGAGCCACTACACGTTTGATCTTCTTTTTAGCGGATGGTTTTAATGTGTTGTTAGATAAATCGTAGTCGGTACTATCTGGGTAATAAGTACTAATAATACTAAATCTCTTAATATGTTTCTTCGCGGATTCATGATAGTCAACAATACCAAAATCAACAATTGAGCCTTGTGATTCGTCATCATCCCCATTTAATGTTGGATACATAGAAGCACCAGAAACATAAATTAGTTCGTAATAATAGGTATGGAAAAATAAGGCTGCACTGACACAGACACCAAGAAGCAAGGCAAAGACACCGACTGCTCTAAGGATGTTATATAATTTCTTGTTTTTCATCTTTCTCATTATATGAGGTTTTGCGCGTGCAAGGCAATAAAAAAGGGCTTTTTTAAGCCCATTTTTATCTGACCACTAGTATTAGAGAACTTCTTTAATACGAGCAGATTTGCCAGACAACTTACGGATATAAGTGATTTTGTTTCTTCTCACTTTACCTTTGCGCACTACTTGCACAGAAGCGACGGATGGAGAATTAACAGGGAAAGTTCTTTCCACACCGATGCCACCGGACATTTTACGAACTGTAAATGTGGCGGAGACACCACCACCACGACGGGAAATTACCACGCCTTGGAAGTTTTGGATACGAGTCTTGTTGCCTTCAACAATACGGACAGACACTTTGACTTCGTCACCAGAAGTGAATTCTGGTAAATCATTACGTAATTGACTAGCGGTGATCTCATTGACTAAGTTATTGTTCATAATCGTTTTTGACCTCCTTCAAGTAACGTTCTCTTGATGTTCATTCTCATTTCGACAGCGGAACATCCGTATCATGTTATAAAACATGCTTATGTATAATAACAATTAGAAAGCGCTTTTGCAAACCTTTTTTAAATAAATGTTATTACTGTAAAGCAAAAATGCTTGACACTACTTATTATTACTAGTAATATTGCTACGGACATAAAAATTAGGAGGCTATTATTATGGCAGTTAAAATTAGATTAACAAGAATCGGTAGACATAAAGATCCATTCTTCCGTGTCGTCGCCGCTGACAGTCACTTCGCTCGTGATGGCCGTTACATCGAACAAATTGGTTACTATGATCCAGCCAAAGGTATCGAAAACGCCGTTATCGATGAAGAATTAGCATTAAAATGGTTAAACGCCGGTGCTGTTCCATCAGAAACAGTTAAAGCCATGTTCAACCGCAAGGGCTTAAACGCCAAATTCGTTGCTAACAAGAAAAACGAAAAATAGGAGTTCACGATGGATTACGAAAAAATCGTTAAGACAATCATCGATCCAATCGTTGAAGATTCTGATTCCGTTCTTCTCAGAGTGAACGAAGAAGAGAAAGACGTCTTAATTATTATCGCCGCTGAAAAAGACGATACCGCTAGATTAATCGGTCGTCGTGGCGTCATTGCTAATGCGATTAGAGAAGTTGTTTCTATCGCTGGCAAGAGCGAAGAAAAACACGTCCATCTCAAATTTGAGTCCTTTGATGATGAAAGAAAAGAGGATTAATCCTCTTTTTTGTTAATAATATGTCAAACGAATACTTATTGCTTGGTTATATCACTGATGCCTTCTCTTTAGATGGCACTTTGAAGGTGCTCAGTAAAACAGATTTTGCTGATAAACGTTACCAAGAAGGTAAAGAGATTTATTTCTATAAAGCTAATACCAAGCAACGTATGACATTTGTTGTGGAGAGTTATCGAAGCAATGGTCAATTCGACTATGTGAAAGTTCAAGGCATTAATTCTAAGGAAGAAGCTTTAGAGTTTAAAGGCTACGAAATTCACGCTTTAAAAGACTACGATAATATGGATAAAGACACCTATTACTTTGTGGACCTTGTAGGTTGCAAAGTTCTCGATGAAAAAGGTCAAGAATTAGGTGTTGTTAAAGAAGTTGAAGAGTTCCCAGCACAGCTCACATTAAGAGTAAAAAGAGCGGGTAAAGAAGACTTCTTCGTTCCATTTGTAAAAGCTTTTATTAGAAGAGTTGATATTAACAAAAAGGAAATCGAGATTAATGTCATTGGAGGTATGCTATGAAAATAAGCATCCTCACATTGTTCCCTGAATTCTTTGATGGTTTTTTAACCAACTCAATTATTAAGCGCGCAATCGCTAAAGAACGAGTTGAGATTGAAATTCTCAATATTCGCGATTTCACCACTGATAAATATGGCCGCGTTGATAGCGCACCAGTCGGCGGTGGCGCTGGTTTGATCATGAAATGTCAGCCAGTCATTGATTGCTTAAATAGTATTAAAAAAGATAATAGCTATGTGGTTTTACTTTCACCACGTGGAAAGACATACAACCAGGCACGTGCCCGCTATTTTGCCAAGAATTATGAGCACCTCATCCTTATTTGTGGTCATTATGAAGGTACTGATGAACGCATTAATAAATACGTGGATGAATTAGTCTCTATTGGTGATTACATCTTAACAGGCGGAGAGATTGGCGCCGAAATCATTGCCGATTCAATCATCAGATTACTTGATGGCGTAATCGCTGCAGATTCCATTATTGATGAATCATTTGAAAATGGCTTATTAGAATATCCTCAATACAGTGAACCATTTGAATATAACGGAGAATACATTCCAGATATCCTTTATTCTGGTAATCACGGGGCTATCGAGAAATGGCGCAAAAAACAATCTCTTAAGCTCACTAAAGAGTATCGTCCAGACTTATTAAAGAACTATCCATTAAGCAAACAGGAAAAGAAATTGATGGATGAGTTAGAGAGTGATGAAACTCCTAAATGGGAAAAAGAAGCCATTGAAAAAGGAAAAAAGTTTATAAAAGAAAAGTGAGGTTAATTATTCCTCACTCTTTTTTTACATTCCTGGGAAGCCCATACCACCCATGCCGCCCATGCCGCCTAAGCCACCTGGAGGCATCTTACCGGTCTTGCGGTATTGGTCCATTTTCTTCATCATATCTTTCATTTGCTCGTATTTCTTTAAGACCTTGTTAATGTCTTGCATGGTCTTGCCAGAACCGTTAGCGACTCTTTGTTTACGAGAATATTTAAATAGTTCAGGATGTTTTCTTTCTTCCTTGGTCATGGAGTTAATGATAACTTCAAAGTTACGCATTTCTCTTTCCGCCATTTCTTGTTGTTCAGGAGAAATCTTTGGCATACCTGGAAGGAGTTTTAAAATACCGCCTAATGAACCAAGTTTATTAATTTGCTTCATCTGTGCGAGCATATCGTTTAAATCGAATGAACCAGACATCATCTTGTTCATTGAATGTTTAACTTCTTTTTCGTCTAACTCTTGTTGGGCTTTTTCAACAAGGGTCATGACATCGCCCATACCTAAGATACGATCCGCCATTCTGTCTGGGTGGAAGATATCTAAATCAGTGACTTTTTCACCAACACCGGTGAACTTAATTGGGACACCAGTCATATGTCTAATCGAAAGAGCGGCACCACCACGAGCGTCACCATCTAACTTAGACATAATGCAACCTGTTAATGATATTTTATCATTAAATGCGTTGGCAACGTTCACTGCATCTTGACCAGCAGCAGCATCCACTAAAAGAAGAATTTCTTGTGGTTCAACGTCATGTTTAATGTTATTTAATTCATCCATTAATGTTTCGTCAATTTGGAGACGACCAGCGGTATCGATGATTAACACATGATAATCATCATCATAGGCTTTTTTCTTCGCGGCTTTAGCGATATCAACTGGGTTAACTTTTGTACCCATATTGACGATATCAACACCAACAGATTTAGCAATTTGATCTAATTGGTCAATAGCGGCTGGACGATAGACGTCACAAGCGGCAAGTAAGACTTTCTTTTTGAGTTTGTTTTTTAATAAATAAGCAAGTTTACCTGCTGTTGTGGTTTTACCACTACCTTGTAAACCAACAAGCATGATGATTGTTGGACGACCAGTTTGATAGTTAATTTCACTATCATCACTACCTAATAACTCAATTAATTCGTCATGGACGATTTTAACGAGCATTTGACTTGGATTAAGTTTACTTAATACATCTTGGCCTAAAGCCTTTTCTTTGACGTTAGTAGTGAATTCTTTAACGACTTTATAATTAACATCAGCTTCTAAAAGAGCGACACGGATTTCTTT
>CAMKQK010000010.1:0-34084 GCA_946414915.1 uncultured Caryophanales bacterium | reverse complement strand
TTAACACCATAAATGAAGGATTGGATACATTGTTTAACTTCTTTATATGTTAAGTGATCGACTTTAACAAATGGTGCTAAGTATGTATCGAATGAGGAGAAGGCTTGAGCGCCTGCCCATTCGTTTTGCATAATGCCTAAGAAGTTAACCATTTGATTACAAAGAGTGCTTAAGTGGTTTGCTGGTGAGGAAGTAATTTTACCAGGAACACCGCCTAAACCTTCTTGAATTAATTGCTTTAATGACCAACCAGCACAGTAACCTGTGAGCATGGATAAGTCGTGGATGTGGATTTCAGCGTTTCTATGAGCGTTACCAATTTCGTCATCATAGACTTCACTTAACCAGTAATTAGCGGTAACAGCACCGCTGTTAGACAAAATAAGACCACCAACGGAATATGTCACGGTACTATTTTCTTTAACGCGCCAGTCGTTAATTTTTAAATAGTTATCAACAACATTCTTATAGTTTAAGTTTGTTTCTTTAATATCACGTAAGTTTTGGTGTTGCTTACGATAAATAATATAGGAACGCGCGACATCGACATAACCAGCTTGGATTAAGACGATTTCAACGGAGTCTTGGACATCTTCAATACCGATGGTGTCGTTGACAACTTTGCGGTTAAAATCACTGGTTACTCTGAGAGCGAGCATTTCAATGATGTCATGATTATAGAATTTGTGTTCCGCCATGAAAGCTTTTTCAATAGCGTTCTCAATTTTGGAAATATCGAATTCTTCAATATTGCCATCTCTTTTTTTAATTCTGAGCATAAAAATCTCTCCTTATTCTTCTTTTCGTATAGTTAAAAGCAGTTTCCCCAATTTCTGCTTGTAATTAGCTATCAGTTAGCGGTCTCCCGCTTTATAGCAGGTGCATTAATATTAATAATATTGGAAGCGATTTAAAATGAAAAAAAACACAAATTTAGACACTGTCTAGTTTTATGTTTTTTTCTCTTTGAAAATGTACTGTATTGGTGTATGAAGGACCGATTATTTGTCCTTATGCATAGCATGTTCCACATTTAATGTTGAGAAGATGCTATAAGCCATTTTTGCCATCTCTTGTGGTGGAAGGTCCAAACCGAGTTCAAACCAGAGCAACAAGACGTTAGCGATACCGCCCGCTAAAAAGGCTGCAACAATTCTATTATTAATGAGATTGTTTTCAGTTGTTAGAGCCATGTGATTGGCTAAATAAGCGCCATAGTCAGTGAACTTTTCGACAAGTAAGTTTTCTTTTCTTGCTCTTTTTAAGATTGTCACTTGTCGAGCATATTTCTTCATATAATTAAATACTTCTAATAAGAATGTATATATATCGTCGATGTGTTTTTCGTTGATGATCTGGAAGAAGTCTTCGAATCTTTCGTCACAGTAATTGATAAAGATATCTTCTTTATTATTAAAGTAACGGTAGAAAGACATTCTAGATACGCGAGCTTTAGAACAAATATCGGTTACACTGATTGATTCATAATCGAATTTTGACATCAAGTAATATAAAGAAATCGTGATGTAATCTTTTGTGCTATGTTTGCGAGAAATCATATAAATGACCTCCTTATATCCGTTGCAAGTGTAACATAACAAAATGTTACATACAAAATAAATTTCAAAAAAATGTTATATTTGGAATATTTTATGTAATAAAGTTGCAAAAATAATATAAAAAATAATACAATGATTTATATGGAAAAATGTGAGAGAAAAGTTAATTCATTTAGTGTGACCCGTTCAGTATATTTGATGGGTCTATTTGATTGGAAATTAATTCATGAAGAAAAGAAGGAAAATTCTCCTTCTATTTTGACATTCGAAAGAGATGAAAATACCCCATACTACAAAGAAATGGTGGAGATTGAAAAAGAGACTTCTCCACACTTACTACCTTTCTGGGTTTTAGTGATTCCTGTTTCCATCGCTTTTATCATTATGACCGTCTTTTTAATTCTTTTCCTTGCGGCTAAAGAAACATTTGATGCGAAGAAAAATATCTTCTTTTTCCTCATCCCATCAATGGTTTTGTTATTAACCGATACATTGCTCTTTTACTATCGCAGTAGACAATTAATGAAATATCTTCAAAATGAAGATACAATAGTTAAAGAAGCCGAAGAAAAAATCAAACAATTGAAAGCTAAGTATGGAAAATAAATATATTAAAGTCAAAGCCAAGAAAGCCGATGATACCATAGATTTCTATGCTTCTTTTGGTTGGGTTCTTTGTGAAGAAAAGGAAGAACTTCCACACGGCAAAGTTGGTTTAACTTTTGAAAGAGATAAAAAGAGACTTGATAGTTCGTATCACACGATTAAAAGAGGCGAAAGAATGTATCAAAAGATTTCCCGCCCATATCCATTAGGCGCATTAATCGCTTTGGGTATTGGTTCAGTCTTTTTAGCCCTCTATTTTGTGCTTAGACAAGCGTTCGCATATTATATCGTTTTCTTATTTGCGTCTTTAACCTTCTATGCTGTCGCTATTTATCTATTAATTATCTTCTTAGTCATCTTCATTGAACGTCGTAAATTACTTAATAAACTCGTCTATAACGTTGGTTTACAAGCGGGAACTTTAAGAGAATACCCACTCCAAAACAACATTCTCGAAGAAGAGGATGATACTTGGGTTATTGCCGAAAATATCTAAAAGTTGAGTATACGAATAAAAAGCAAAAAATATAAAGTGCAACTTTATTGACACGCACTTTATTTTTATATATCATGCACTCATAAGGTAAAAAGACCATGCTAAAATTAGTAAATATTAAAAAGAATTACATCATGAAAGATCAAGATCCAGTTAAGGCCCTACGTGGCGTAACTGTTTCATTCCGTCGTAACGAATTCGTGGCGATCTTAGGTCCTTCTGGATGTGGTAAAACAACACTCTTAAATATCATCGGTGGTTTAGACCGCTACAGTGATGGTGATCTCATCATTAAAGATAAGTCCACGAAGAACTACAGTGACCGTGATTGGGATACATATCGTAACCATTCTATCGGCTTTGTTTTCCAAGCGTATAACTTAATCGGTCACCAAACCATTTCTAAAAACGTTGAACTCGCTTTAACAATCGCAGGCGTTAATAAAAAAGAGAGAAAAGAAAGAGCCTACCAAGCTTTAGCTAAAGTGGGCCTAAAAGGCATGGAAAAGAAAAGACCAAACCAACTCTCTGGTGGTCAAATGCAAAGAGTCGCGATTGCGCGTGCTTTAGTTAACAATCCTGAAATCTTATTAGCTGATGAACCAACTGGTGCTCTAGACAGTGAAACAAGCGTCCAAATCATGGACCTTTTAAAAGAAGTCGCAAAAGACCGTTTGGTCGTGATGGTTACACATAACCCAGACTTAGCGGAACGTTACGCGACCCGTATCGTCAATATGTTTGATGGTGTCATCACTGGTGACTCTAATCCATTTAATGGGGAAGATAAACCTTTGCAAAAGGCTTACCGCTGTCCTAAATGTGGTGAAATCGTTTATCAACAATTTACAAGATGCCCTAAGTGTGGGGTTTTAGCTAAATATCCAGATGATGAAGTTTCATCAAAAGGCAAAAAGAAAAAGAGCTCAATGAGCTTCTTTACTGCGACCGCTTTATCTGTTGCTAACTTATTCTCTAAGAGCAAAAGAACAGTGCTAGTTGCTATCGCGGGTAGTATTGGTATCTTTGGTGTTTCCACTGTTTTAGCGGCATCCACAGGTGTCCGTCAATACATTGATAATATGCAAGACGATATGCTTTCTAGCTATCCATTACAAATCCAAGAAGAAACAGTGGACTATTCATCTTTAATGACTGGTTTATATGCTGATACAGATTCCAAAATCGCAGACTTTGACACAACCACACGTGTTGGTCTTAACTCCATGATTGATTACTTAATGAATCGTTATAGCGATATCACCGCGGTTAAGACAAACACCATCAATGATGATTTAGTGCAGTTCGTGAGAGAAATCCCAAGCGAATATGTTTCCACAACATCATTTAGCTATGGTATTGACCCAACAAACAATATCTTCACTGAATGGAAGCCAAACTCCGTTGAAGATAAGATGCAAATCTCTTTAAACGGTTTAACTCAACGTTATATCGCTGAACTTAAGACTGTGGATGGCTTCTCTCAATACGCTAGTTATGTGGATTTATTCACTGACTTTATGAAGCTACTTCCAGGTGATGAAGAGTACATTCTTGATCAATATGACCTTTTAGGAGATTCGCATTTCCCAAAGAACGAAAATGAAATCATGTTAGTAGTGGAAAACGATACCACATTAACTGACTTAGTGTTTGCCCAACTTGGTTACTATAAAGAAGAAGAGGTCATGAATATCGCTCAAAAAGCCATTCATAAATATGACCCTGAAAATACGATGACAGACGCTGAATTAGACGCTAAGTTCCCATACGCGACATCATTCAGCTTTGATGAACTTCTTGGTAAGAAGCTCAAATACTATCCTCACGATACAATTTATCACTATGATGATATCCCAGTTCGTGACTATAAAGACTATAACGTCGTCTTAAAGAGTGACACTAATGATGAATTCTATTCATTCATGTATAGCGAAGGCAACTCTTCCTCATACTTAAACGCTGTTATTTATACAGGTACACATATCACAATTACTCCTTTCGCTAGTGAATCTGTTTATATGTTCAAGCTTAAGGATACTTTAGATATCATCAGTATCATTTCTGGTATGTCCTCAATAAGTGACTTCAACTGGAATGATATGATGGCGGATCCTGCCACTGACCCAGACCCAACAACCGGTAATTTCATTTGCTTATCACAAGACCAATTAAGAAAAATGCTAACAGACCCAGCATCAGTTGATGCTTCTGAACTTTCTTTAGTCCGTATCACAAGTGATACAAATGCGACTATTAACTTAACTGCACCATATTCCGTGAGTAAAGAAGTTAAGAATCAAACTGAAGCGGTTACTGGTTATCAATACTCTGCCAATGTGCAAGAAGAATGGGGCGAAGGTACTGAGATTACCATCGCTGGTATTTTAAGACCAAAAGAAGGTGTTTCGTTTGGTTCCCTTTCTCGTGGTGTTTACTACACCAAAGAATTCCAAAATAAGTACATGAATGATGCTTATAATTCTAAGATTATTCGTGATGAAACTCGTGGCTTTGCGGCGCACATTCAAAATCCGGCAAAGCAAGGCTCCTTATTTAATGCCTATGTGACATTTAATTACACAAACTGGGCAGATCCAGATCATCCAGTGTACGGCACATTTGGTTATGCTTCTAGCTTGAACGGTGACCTCAACTCATCATTCTCTTCATTATTAGGCAACATCACTGGCCGTGATTATTCTTCAGAAAATGCTGTGCATTTCCGTTCATTATCTGGTTTAAAAATCGCGGAGCATATTAATGAAGAAGCTGGAACAATTTCTTATACATATGAAAAACTTCCAGAAACAATGTCAATCTATCCAGTCGACTTTAAGACTAAAGATAAAGTGAATCAATATTTAGATGAATGGAACAAGAATGTTTCCATTACGATTTATGATGGTACCGCACAAGAAAAGGTTCTTAGACCAGCGGACCGTGATGAATTAACCTATACTGACACAATTTCTTTAATCATTAACGTCATCGACACGATGATTACAATTGTGACCACAGCCTTAGTGATTTTCACCTCACTTTCCTTAGTGGTTTCTTCCTTCATGATTGCCGTTATTACTTACATTTCCGTCATGGAAAGAGTCAAAGAAATCGGTGTCATCCGTTCTTTGGGCGGCAGAAAGAAAGACGTTTCACGCTTATTCATTGCCGAAAACCTTGTCACTGGTTTCTTCTCTGGTGTCATCGGGTTAGCTATTACTGGTATTGCGTGTATCATCATCAACGTAGTTGTAAGACCGTTTGGTGTTCCTGCTATTGCAGTCTTAAACCTCCCAATTATCGGTATCATGCTTGCTTTAAGTGTTGTCTTAAGCGTCCTTTCTGGTTTAATCCCATCCATGCACGCTTCTAGACAAGATCCAGTTATTGCTTTAAGGAGTGAATAATGAAAAAAGTTGCTCTCATTTCTTTAGGCTGCGCGAAAAACCTTGTCGATAGCGAGAATATGCTCGGTCTTTTAATCAAGAACAATTATCAAATTGTTAATAACAAAGATGATGCGGATATTCTCATCATCAACACCTGTGGTTTTATTGAATCAAGTAAAAAAGAATCAGTCGACACAATTCTCGATAACATTAATAAAAATCAAAAAGTGGTGGTTACTGGTTGTTTAGTCAACCGTTATAAAGATGAACTCGCTAAAGAAATCCCAGAAGTGGATTTATGGATTCCAATTAGAGATTATCCACGTTTCACCCAACTTTTAGCGACTCTTGATCAAGACATCACTAACTATGAAGGTCTTAACGATAATTATCGTTTAGTCTCCACTGGTTCCTACAGTGCTTATCTCAAAATCGGTGAAGGCTGTTCTAACTGCTGCACATACTGCGCGATTCCTTTAATTCGTGGTCCATATGTTTCTAGACCTTATGAAGATATTATTAGCGAAGCCAGAAAACTCGCTAACGATGGCTATAAGGAATTAATCGTCTTAGAACAAGACACAACTAGATACGGCCTAGATTTAAAAGAAAAGAAGACAATTGTGGATTTACTCAAAGGTCTTTTAGAAATCAAAGAGCTTGCCTTTATTCGCTTACTATACCTTTATCCAGATGAAATCACAGATGAGTTAATCGATTTAATTGCTAAAGAAGAAAGATTAACTCCATATTTCGATATTCCAATCCAACATAGTGAAGATAAGATTCTTAAAGCGATGAATAGACGTGGTAATAAAGCTTACCTCACTAATTTATTTAAGAAAATTAAAACCAAGATTCCTAACGCTATCTTAAGAACCACCGTGATGGTGGGTTTCCCAGGCGAAACAAAGAAAGAGTTTGATAACTTAATTAACTTTGTTAAAGAGGTGAAGTTCGACCATTTAGGCGCTTTTACATATTCTAGAGAAGAAGGCACTAAATCTTATGATTTCCCACATCAAGTGAGAGAAACCACTAAACAAAAACGTTTAGATGAATTAATGTCCTTACAGCAAAAGATTTCCTATGATTTAAATAAGAAACATATCGGTGAAGTGATGAAAGGTCTCGTCGTGGGTAAAGAAAACGGCTACTACTTACTTAGAAGTTACTTTAACGCCCCTGATGATGTGGATGGTAAAATCCTTTTCCGTGCTTCTAAAGAACATCAAGAAGGCGACATTACTGGAGTAAAAATCACTGAAAGTTATGTTTATGACTTGTATGGAGAAGAAATCTAATGGATAACTCCACTCAAAACAAAAGAACTAAATTCTTTGATATTTATCAAATGATTATCGCTGGTTTTATTGGGGCGACTTTCATCTTTTTCATTGTCTCAATCATTCTTCGTTTTATCTTCTTAGATGATTTAGCAACTAGAGAAATCATTGATTCTATTACATCAATTAATTCCGCTTTACATATTCTTTCTTGGACTTGGTTTATTATCCGTTCTGTTACTTACAGTATGCGTCTAAATGAAGTGATGAAAGAGCAAGAGGATATCTAATATCCATCGTTAAAAATCGCTATTGATATAGATAAGCATTTATGTATAATTATTAATGCTGCCCCCTTAGTAAAATGGTATTACGCATCCATGGTAAGGATGAATCGGTGGTCCGATTCCGCCAGGGGGCACCATTTGGAAAAACGCGACATTTCGATAGCATCGGGATGTCTTTTTTCTTTATTTATATATTATAAATATATAAAAGGTAATATCAACCCTCTAAAAATAACGTGACTTTGTCGCGTTTTTCTGCTAAAATTAAGGCAAATAGGAGGAAAACACATGAGAGATACAGAACTAGTTCGCAATTATTGCGAAAATAATAAAGGCGGAGTATTTGATCTTAATTATTTAAGTAGCACTGTTTTTAAAGAAATCCCTGTTGCTAATTTAAGAAAGTATGTCACTCGCTTTGTTGCTAGTGGAACTTTAAGACAAGTATCAAAAGGAGTCTACCTAATTGGTGAAACTGGTGAAGATGATGAAACTAGAATTATCAATCACTATCTAAAGAGTTCTTATATGTTTTCTGGCATGTATGCTGGAGAGTCACTTATTTATTTAAATAAGTTATGTACTTATCCTCCTACAATTACTACCATTAAAAGCCCACTTACTAAAGGCAATAAAAACATTGGAAATATTCAAGTTTTAGAAGCCAAAAATATATTAAGTGGAGATTCAGGCAAAATTACAGAAATCCTAGAATTGATTGCTAATTCTAAATATGTCGATTTTGATAAGAAAGTTTTTTATAACGCTTTATTAACTTCTTTTTGTAGATTCTATAGAGATGAAGTATTTGAAACTATGCATATAGAATATCCTCAAATTGTTTATATAAGACTTGCAGATATCCTAAACGACGCCCATATATCTAATAGGGTGATGGATATTTATGAGAACAAAACTAGGTACAACAATTTGTAGAACAGAAGCCGGCTTTAAAAGATATGTTGGTTGGCAAGACGGATATATTGAAAGCTTTATCACAAAATATAAATTTGAGCCAACAAATGGACTTAACCAAGAGGAACTTGAAGGCATCATAGATGCCATCAAAATCAAAGAATTAGATAATAGTTTCCGTTCAATCCTATCTAAAGAAGAAAAAGAAGCAGTGGACTATTATGGCTATAGTGAACATAGAACTAAACCAGATAATTTTGAGAAAAACATATCATCAGCGTACGAGAAGTGGCTGATGATTTTCTTTTCCGATAATGACATGTTATTTAAGCCTATTGATCCCGCAAGAGTGGGAAAGATTATGGAATATGTTATTTTCCGAGAAAAGATAAGAAAAGTTGAACTTGCTAAACGACTAGGAATCGATAGAAATACATTAAACCGCTACATCAAAGGCATAAAACTACCAACTTTAGATGTGATTTATCGATTTTCAGTGATATTTAATGTCTCAATTGACTGGATTTTGAAAAACGCGACAAAATAGTTATTACAAAGTAATAAATGTAATAAAATACCCTGATTAACCTTCACATTTAGACGTCTCCTGCCAGAATCGAAAATTGGTTCAAAATTGACACGCTGGCAGAATCGAACTAGTTTAAAAAAAGAGGAACTAGTCCTCTTCATCAATTATTTTATTGAGTTGTTTTCCAATTTTCTTAATAATTCCACATACTAAGGCATTACCCATCATGAAGTAGCGTCTTTTTTCCGGCATCCCAGAATCAGTCCAATTATCAGGGAATTGATTTATTCTTTCACATTCAACAGGAGTCAAGATTCTTAGCTTGTTTTCCTTTGGGTCCATAATGATGTGAGTACTTCTGTTAGTTGTTCCTTCAGAAGTAAGCATTGTTCTAGCCGGAAGGTCTAATTCGTCATAAGGACTCATCGCACCTTCTGAGTACATATATTCAAATCCATTTTTATCTTTTCTTGGGATTTTTTTGGAACCACGGAGATATTCATATTTCTTTCTTTGAGAATCAGTTAAGAAGTAGTGGGAGTCAACTCCATCTTTTTCAACTATATCGCCTAATGTAATTGGAGTTGTCTCAATCGGTTTAGTTTTAACTGTATAAGCCTTATCTCCAATCATATAACCAGAATTTTCAAAAGTCGCATGGAATTTATCTGAAACATCCACCAAATCCTTATAGCCTTTTTTGAAGTTATATTCTTTGATTGATTTCTCTTCAAACTTCTCAATAGGGAATTCTTTAGCGAAAACCCCATTTTTAGATATGATTTCATATGGAGATGAGTTCTTCATTGTCTCATAGTATTTTGTTGACTTGTGATAGGCAAAAATGTAGATTCTACGTCTTCTTTGAGGATGACCGTAGTCGGCAGCATTAATGATTCTCCATTCCATAGCGTATCCTTGCTCGGATAAGCAACGAAGCATGATGCCAAAATCTCTACCCCTTTGTCTAGCTGGAGATTTGACCAATCTATCGACATTTTCTAGAAGAACAAATTTAGGTTTTTTAGCTATAAGGATTTCGTTGATTTGCCACCAAAGGACACCTTTTTTACCTTCAATGCCATGAGAACTGCTCAATGAATGTGCAACTGAATAATCCTGGCAAGGGAACCCACCAGTTAATAATGTGTGGTCTGGAATAGAAACTTTATCTACTTTTGATATATCAACATTTGAATTCTCGGTAGCGGAAGGAAAGCGCATATTGTAACAATCGAATGCGTGTTGTGTTTTTGTTGATGGCTCCCATTGATTAGCCCACACAAAAGTCCAAGGACCTTTTTCTATAGCTTTGCCATCTTTTTCAACCTTAGTGATATTGTTAAGGCCCACTCGGAATCCTCCAACACCTGCGAATAATTCAATAACTGTTTTCTTCATATGCTTAAGTCTACACTAAAGATGATACATGATCAAGCAAAAAATGTAAAGATCAAATAAATTATCTAAAGAATTTATTATAAAGAACCAAATTTATGATTAAGTGTAAACGTGAATGCTTTTTGATATAATTCAAAAAGGTATGGATGACAAGAATAGACATCTTAGCGAAGAAGAGATTTTAGAGATTACCAAAAAAGCGATGCACAAAACTTTTGGTGATTTTGGTCTTGATGATTCTTATAACGGAAGAAATAAAGGTGGCCTTGGAGGATTTGTAGAAGAGAATGTTTTCAAATACTCCGCTAATAGTGACGATAATCCAGACTTTATTGATGCTGGAATTGAATTGAAAGTTACTCCGATTAAACAAAATCAAAACGGAACATTATCTTCTAAAGAAAGACTTGTGTTAAATATGATTAATTACAAGTCCGAAGCCACTAAGGATTTTAAAACCAGTTCCTTCTATCACAAGAACAGGAGACTTCTTATTTGGTTCTACTTATATTCAATGGGTGTTCATCCTTCAAATTTCGAGATTACCGATTATTATTTGCTCGAATTTGAAAATTCACTTCAGTACAAAGTTATCGAAAGAGACTGGAATATAATTCACAATAAAATCGTTAAAGGAAGAGCTCATGAGATTTCTGAATCTGATACTGAATTTTTAGCAGCTTGTACTAAAGGTGCTAATAGTAAGGTGCTGGTGGAACAATTTGGAACGGACATTAAAGCGAAGCCACGTGCTTATTCTTTTAAATCTTCGTTTATGACTTATATTTACAGAAATATGGTTCATAACATTGCGCCATACTTAAGTATTGTCTCTGAAGATGAATGGATGAAGAATCCACTTGAAGAAATTTATAAAGAGAAAATGTCAATCTATCACGGTATGACTCAACAACAATTAAAAAGAAGATTTCATATTGATAGCAATCCAAAACATTTAAATTACATGTTGGCTCAAGGAATGCTCGGTCTTCAAAAAGGACAAGAAACTACAGCTGAATTAGAAATTGCTGGTATCACATTTAGAACAATTACAATCGATAAAAATGGACGACCTACCGAAGGTATGCCATTTGGAGAATTCGAATTTGATGAATTAGTCAACACCCCTTGGGACGAATCTTATATTAGAGAAGATTTTGTTGATTTAAAAATGATGATATTTGTCTTCAAAGAGATTGATGGAAAGATTAGCTTTGATAGAATTCATTTCTGGAATTGTCCAAATTCTGTCGTTGATGGTAAAGTTAAGAAAATGCATGAAGAATGTGCCGAAATGGTTAGAAATGGTACAGCATTCTATTTCAATGAAAAGCATCAAGTTCGTGATAGATTTCCTAAAGAAAAAAGAAACGGAAATGGTGTATGCCATGTGAGACCTCATACTAGAGTAAGTGCTACCCATTATGATTTACCGGTGCCTGATAGAGAAACTGGAATAACTTCCTATACGAGACAAAGCTTCTGGTTTAATAAAGATTTTGTACAAAAGATACTGGAAGAAAAAATATAACAACTGTAGGATACGATTCTGCCAGGTGGCACTCGGCTCAGTTAACATCGATTATACATTGACTAGGTCAATACTTATAAAATATACTTTCAGTATAGAAGTCCAGATTTGGTAGTAAAATTTCTTATTTATATGTATATTACATATTTACTAAGACATCTTAAATATTTAGGACTGATGTGAATAAATATGTCGGTCTTTTTTTTATTCTATGTAAAATATATAAGAGAGTTAATTATGTATGGCAGATATCATCATCGTTGAAGATAATATAGAAATTGGCAATCTACTATGTGATTTCCTAAGAAAAGAAAAGTATTCTGTGTGTCTTGCCACCAGTGGAGAAAAAGCTCTAGAATTATTTGAAAAATACGGGGCTAAGATTTTTGTTTTGGATATTATGCTTCCAGGAATTGATGGTTTAGCAGTTTGCTCTAAAATTAGAGAAACTTCTAATGCTTATATCATTATTGCCAGCGCTAAATCCGACAAAGAAGACAAATTAGCGGGCTTATATTTAGGCGCAGATGATTATGTCGAAAAGCCATATGATATTGATATCTTACTTGCTAAAATCAAAGGTGTTTTTAAAAGAAAATACGCTATTGAAGAAATTCATGAAGGTAATCTTATTTTAAATACCGTTAATAATACCTTGTCCGTAAATAATAAATTTATCCCTGTTACTGATAAAGAATTCGAATTATTAAAATTATTAATCGAGAATAAAGGCACAACCCTCAAAAAAGAATATCTATTCAATAATATTTGGGGCAGTGATAGTGAATCAGAACTACAAACATTAACCGTGCATATTAAATGGTTAAGAGAAAAAATAGAAGAAGATCCAAAAAACCCAAAACATATTATCACTGTTTGGGGAAATGGTTACCGCTATGAGTAAATTTAGAAGAAACTCTATTATCTTTTTGATCTTAGAAACAATTTTAATTGCTGCTTTCAATATCGTTTATTTTGTTAGTAAACCAACTGGAGAAGATCGTCAATATCGCGTTGACATTAACCGTATTGAAATGGCATTGAAAGCAGGAGAAACAGTTAATGCTGACGATTATAAAAGTGTCATAAAAATCGTTCATTATGATGATACATATAAAACAAATAATGATTACGCTGTCATTAATGTGAATGGTGAATTATATTCTATTGAATATAAAGTGGAGAATAATGATTTAACCGCTATTATAATGATGAATGTTGGTTTAACTATGACGTTCATTTTAACTCTAGGGGTATTAGTCTATGTCGATTTAAAGGTTTTAAAACCATTTAATAAATTAAGCAATTATTCCGCTGAACTTGCTAAAGGTAATCTTACTAACCCAATTAAAGAAGAAAAGAATAAGAACTTTGGTAAGTTTGTCTGGGGCATGGATATGCTTAGAGAAACTTTAGAAACAAATAAGAAGAATGAACTTAAATTACAAAAAGATAAAAAGACTCTAATTCTTTCTATTTCTCATGACATCAAAACCCCATTAAGTGCGATTAAACTTTATTCTAAAGCGCTTAAAGAAGGTATCTATGAAACACCTGAAAAAAGAAAAGAAGCATTAGAGGGTATAGATAAAAATGTTAAAGAAATCGAAAAGCATGTTTCTGATATCGTGAATGCTTCTAAAGAAGACTTCCTTAATCTTACTGTCAATAATAGTGAGTTATATTTATCTAATTTGATTAATAAAATCGAAATATTATATAAAGAAAAATTCACTCATCTTCATACTGCTTTTGAAATAGAACCATATGAAAACTGCCTTGTTAAAGGTGATATAGATCGATTAGAAGAAGTATTACAAAACATCTTAGAGAATGCGATTAAATATGGTGATGGACAATATGTTAAAATCCATATTGAGGAAGAAGAAGATTATAAATTAATATATATCGTTAATTCAGGATCATCCATTAATGAAGAAGAATTGCCTCATATCTTTGATTCTTTCTATCGTGGTAGTAACGTAGAGAATAAAGATGGTAGTGGTTTAGGCTTATATATTTGTAAAAGTCTCATGCGTATGATGGGTGGAGACATTTTTGCAAAAATAGAAAATAACGAATTTAACATAGTTACCGTTATTAAAAAGTGTTAAAAATATAAAATAATTTTCGATTTAATGATTATTTAATAATTGTTCCTTTACAATACTCCCGGAAGCTAGGAAAGGAGCTGTTATTATTTATGTTTCTAAGAATATTAAAAAAAGATTTAAAACGTAAAAAGACAATGAATATCATCATGCTCATATTCATTATTTTAGCGTCCATGTTTGTCGCTAGTGGTCTTAATAACGTTATTACAATATCTAATGGCACTAATTACTTTTTTAAACAAGCAGGTTTAGGTGATTATATTGCCGCTAGAAAAGGAGCGGAAGAGTCTGGAGATGGCTTTAAAGAAATCTTATCAAGTATTGATGAAGTCAAATCATATCGTATTGATGAAGTTATTTACTGTGGTAAGGAAAACGTTGCAAGAGAGAATGATAAAGAGGCCGTATTTGATAACACATTATTAGTGCAAAGCTTAGAAGATAGTGGTCTTAATTATTTTTATAGCGATGATAAAGTGGCGACAGTTGTGCCAGAAGGACATTTCTATTGTTCTTATAGATTTGCACACGCTAACAAATTAAAAACTGGTGATAAAGTCATTTTTAAAGGCGATACTGTAAAACTTAGCTTAGCCTATGATGGCATCCTTAAAGATGCATTGTTTGGTTCAGACATGCTTAATAACGTTAGATTTTTCTTAAGCAAAACAGATTATCAAAGTTTAAGAAATGATGTTAATGAAGGCAAAATAGGTGAATTTGCCTATATTGATACAGATGATGTTTCTGCAGTGGATGTAGGCTTATCAAATAACTGTACAACCTTAATGTTTTCTAGACCAAGAGCCACGATTGAAATGGCTTATATCATGAACATGATCTTAGCCTTTATCACCTTAATCCTTAGTGTTTGTTTAATTATCGTCTCATTCGTCATCTTAAGATTTACTATCACCTTTACAATCACTGAAGAATATCGCGAGATTGGAGTAATGAAAGCAATTGGTATTAGAGACTTTAAGATTAAGAGTTTATACCTCACTAAATATTTGGTCATGGCGGTATTAGGCTCACTAATTGGTTTTGGACTAAGCTTCCCATTTGCTAGTTTGTTACTTAAGAGTGTTACCAATACTATGGTGTTAGGTAGTGGATTAGGAGTTTTACCAAATGTTCTTGGTGCCGCGATAGTTATCTTATTAATATTAGGCTTCGCCTATTTGGCAACTGGGGTTGTTAAAAAAGCCACACCAGTAGACGCGATTAGAAAAGGTCAAACTGGTGAAAGATTTAAAAAGAAATCAAAGCTTAAACTCTCTAAGAGCAAAACAAATTCAGTGACCTTTATGGCGGTCAATGATGTTGTTAGTAATAAAAAGAAATATATTACTGTTGCCTCTGTGTTTGCCCTTTGTACAGCCTTTGTGCTCGTGCTCACTAACACAGTGAACACAATGAAAAGTGATAATCTTGTTGATTCATTTGCGGCCCCTAGTGACTTATATTTCAGTAATCAAGATAAGCAAATGTCTTTCATGCACGAAGGTGGTAATGAAGAACTCCAAGAATATATTGCTAAAGTAGAAAACGATTTAAAAGATATGGATATGCCAGGACACGTCTTCGTGGACACCCAATATATCTTTAAAGTAAAGAGTAATGAAAATGAGTATTCAATTACATTCCAACAAGGTATTGGTACCACGATTGATATGTACTCATTTACCAAAGGTACTGCCCCGCAAAATATGTATGAAATCGCTATTACTCCAACAATTTCAAAAAAGATTAATGCTCATATTGGTGATACCGTCACCGTAGATTATGGAACAGGTCCAGTTCAAACAACTGTGACAGCCTATTTCCAAAGCATGAACTTAGTTGGTGAAGTAGCTAGAATTCATGAAAGTGTTCCGATAAGTCTCAAATACGCTACTTCTTGGATGGCTTTCCAAATCAATTTTGATGATCATCCGTCTAATAATGTAATTAAACAACGTAAGAAAAAATTAACGGAATATTATGATGGAATAGAAGTCCAAACCGCTGCAGAATTCCAAGCCGATTGCATCGGAGTTGTGCCAACTATGGAAACAGTGCAAAAGTTACTCCTCGCTATTACATTAGTAGTGGTGACCTTAGTAGTAGTCCTTATGGAACGCTCATTCATTAGCGATGAAAAGAATGAAATAGCGATTCTAAAGGCCGTTGGCTTTAAGGATCGAAGAGTTATCCTCTACCATATGATAAGGTTTGGTATCGCCGCCTTAATCGCGGTTATATTCGCCGGAGCAATTTCCATCCCACTTACGTATCTAACGATTGGGCCAATCTTCCAATCAATGGGTATGTCGAACATGACATTTGCTATTAATCCACTTAGTATCTTTGTCATCTATCCATTAATCATTCTAGGGGCAACATTAGTAGTAGCCTTTATCACATCGCTCATTACAAAGACAATTAAGAGTTCGGATACTGCGAGTATCGAATAATAGGAGGAAACAAATATGAATATTATTGAAGCTAAAAATTTATGCAAAACATACATCGTTGAAAAAAGACAAAACAACGTTTTAAAAAATGTTAATTTGAAAGTCGAAAAAGGCGAAATGGTCGCTATCATGGGTCCTTCTGGAAGTGGTAAAAGTACTTTGCTTTATAGCATCTCTGGAATGGATAAGATCACTTCTGGTGAAGTCATCTTTGATGGAAAAGATATTTCTCAATTGAGTAAGAACGAATTATCTGAATTAAGACTTAATAAAATGGGATTCATCTTCCAACAAATGTTTATGATGAAAAACTTATCCATCTTGGACAACATCTTGCTTCCTTCTATTGAAAGCAAAAAAGAAACAATTTCCCGTAAAGAAAAACTATTAAGAGCGGAAACGTTAATGAGAAAGCTTGGCATTATAGAAATTGCTGATAATGATATTAATGAAGTATCAGGTGGTCAACTTCAAAGAGCGTGTATTGCTAGAAGTATGATTAATAATCCAGACATTTTATTTGCTGATGAACCAACAGGCGCTTTAAATAGACAATCTTCTAAAGAAGTCATGGACGAATTATGCAAATTAAATGATGAAGGCACAACAATCATGATGGTCACTCACGACGCTAAAGTGGCGGCAAGATGCACTAGAATCCTTTATATAGTTGATGGTCAAATTGCTGGTGAATATAAATTCGCTAACAATAAGTTGGAACAAAAAGAAAAAGAAAGGTTATTAAATACTTGGCTTATGGATATGGGTTGGTAGTGACATCCCCCCGCTTATAGAAGATGGGGTCTTCTTTGAGAATTCGATAAAACTTATAGTTTTACTAGACATGTTATAATTAATTGATAAAATAGTGAGGCTATGAGGAAAAATTATGAACGAATCTAAATTATTAAACACAAAACTCAAAACTATCCTCGCGGTATTAATCATTTATGTGATTTGCTTTGCTTTCCGTGCCTTAGAATACTTTGTTATTCGTACGGATCAAACATTCTTTGGTGAAGCCTTTATCCATAAACTTATTGGTATTGGCTTATTAGTGGCCGCGATATTTGCTTTCCGCTACAAGTTTAGCGATGTTGGTTTAACAACAGGCAAATCATTCTTAGACATTCTTAAAGGTCTGGCCTTTGGCATTGTTGTCTTTATCATCGCTTATGGTGTAGAAATCATCATTTTAGCCGCTTCTAATAACTTACAAGCAGTGGAACTTTATGTCACCGCTTATTCTGTTGATGCGGGTGAGGAAGTTAAACGTACTGGTGTCTTCTTCTTAATCTGCGTTATCGGTAACATTATTAATGTCTTAATGGAAGAAGGCGTCTTTAGAGGTTTATTCCAAAAGATGCTCAGCGATAAATATAAATTCGTTATCGCTGGTATTATTGCTTCTGTCTTATTCGGTTTATGGCACATCATGGCTCCATTAAGAAGTTTTATTGATGGCAACAAGAGTGCTGGTGGATTTATTGGTGAAAGCATGATGCTCATCGGTACATCCGCGTTAGTGGGCTTTAAATTTGCGATGATGGGTAAGATGACCGGTAACCTCTATATGGGTATGGGTGATCACTTTGTGAATAACACAATTGTGAACATTCTCCACGTCATCAATAAAGAACAAGAAGCGGATAACTTAATGGTCATTAGAATCTCAATTGCCCAGTCCGTTTCCTTTACTGCAGTCCTAATTTGGTTCATTATTGACCTATTAAAAAAGAAAAAAGCTAACCAACCTCAAGTTGAGGAAACAAAGTAAAAGCGGTTTTACCGCTTTTTTATTTATCTTAAAAAGTTTTTAACCACAAAATGTTACAGTGTGGCATTTTTGTGACACTCGCTATGATAACATGACTACGCTAGCACTTTTGGTTAAAAAGAATGCTTCTCCTTTCTCGAAAGCCTAAGGTATTAGCTAATGTAATTAAAAAATGTACGCTGGGCACGCGTGCTTGCTTAGCGAAGGTGTTGTGAAATGAATGTTCTTAATAGGGAGTGGGAACATTCAGGATACAAGACCAACTCACCATTCCTAATGATCATAAGGGAAAGGTACTACATTAATAGCACGCTTTTTATTGGCTTATTTTTCTTAAATAAAATAAGTATTTGCAGTGCCTTGATTTTAGTGTAAACTTAAAAAATCTTATTACAACTTTGGGGAAAGTTATGAAAAAGATGCTGAAGACATTTTGGAACTATTTCTGCTATTGCGGAATTGAAAGGGAAGAGTTTAGAAAAGTCAAAAAGGACGCGTATATCTCCAACTTTGATGTTTGGAGAATCCTCCATCTCATCATGGACGTCACATTTGGTCTTTTATTAATCTTTTCCATGCTTAATGATTTCGTAGCTATTAATAGAGTCTTCTATCTAATTGCTTTTATCTATTCTGTGATCGCTACTGTGTTTTTCTTTATCTTAAAGAGAGACTCATTAGCCGCCCAATTATTAATCTATCTATCAATTTCAATGCTCTTCTTATTTGGAGCATTCATTACCCAAAATAAACCAACATCTCCAGCGATTTCTTTTATCGCTTTCTTATTAATTACTCCTTTATTCATGATTGATAAACCATTCTTCATGTCTATTGAACTCGTTTTAGCGTCCATTATTTTCTTAGTGTGGATGTACTTTGTGAAAGATATCGAAGTCTGGAAAGCTGACTTAATGAATACCACAATATTCACATTCGTGGGTATCTTAATTCACGTTATGGTTAATTCTTTTAGAATTAAAGAGTTCGTTTTAATTCATAAAATCAATGAACAAAAAGACACTGATGAATTAACTGGCATTAAGAATAAAGCCGCCTTAACTAGAGACATTAACGAATTCATTAAGCTAAGTTCTAATAACAAAGGTATCCTCTATGTTATTGATATCGACTACTTCAAAAAGATTAATGATACATATGGTCATGATACCGGTGACGTAGTGCTCCATAAACTTGGCACATACTTAAAACAAAAGTTTATTAACCACGAAATCGTTGGTCGATTTGGTGGTGATGAATTTATCGTTTTCTTAAGAAACAATGATGATGTTGAAGCTGCCAAGAAGTTTGCTGCAGAAATCATTGAAGAAACCGCTGAACAAATCAAACTTCCAACTGAAGAATTTACCTTCTCTTTAAGCGTTGGCTTAGTAGTGTACCGTGGCAAAGAAAAGAACTATTCTGAACTCTTTAAGAAAGCTGATATTGCTTTATATAAAACAAAAGCAGATCGTAGCATCAAATTTAATATCTATAACGACGATTAGTTAGTATAATATTGCTATGAATAAAAATAAAAAGATATCCATTAAGGATATCATCTATATTGCGTCTGCAGTTTTGCTAGTCGGTGGTCTTATTACGACATCCGTCCTTTTAGTGGTCAAAAACAAAAAGGAAGTGTCTGAGGATTATTACGATAAGAAAGTGGCTCAATTTACCATGGAAAACGGCAATTTTTCCAAAGGACAAATTGTCTTTATTGGTGATTCCATCACTGACTTATATCATCTTGATGATTACTATCAAGATTTACCTTTAAGAACATATAACCGTGGTATCGGTGGGGATGTCACTGGTATGCTATTAAAGCGCATCAAAGTATCTCTCTATGACTTAGAACCCACTAAAGTGGTGCTAATGATTGGTATCAATGATATCAATGGTGGAGTCTCCACAGATACGATATTAGAAAACTACAATAACATCCTAAACGGCATTAAAACGACATTACCATCTGCGAAGGTCTATACGATGTCTATCTTACCAATCAATAACGATGTCGCTAGTTATATTGATGTTAAAAAGTCCACGAATAAAATCCTTGAAATAAATCAAGAAATTAAAGAAATGGCGGATAACTATTCTTATCAATATATGGATTTACACTCATTAGTGAAAGATGATGATAATCATCTTAAGAAAGAGTATAGTCTTGACGGCATCCACTTAAGTGAACAAGGATTTGTTACTTGGACCAACTTAATTAAACCTGAATTACAATAAACAAAAAACGAGCATTAGGGAGTTGATGCTCGTTTTAAGTTGGCACAAGAGGAGATCGCTAGAATTATGCTTGTGACCAATGTACAGGATCTCTAAAGTCTCCTGTCGCGTAACCGTTAATAAGTCTTATTAAACAGTCATTAAGATATTCAACCACGAGTGGTTCCTCGGTAGAGGCTTCAATATGAGAATTGCCTATACCAGAATCATCGGTTAAAAAGACATATTGTCCACCTGTAAGAAGGGATTGAGAACGGAATAAGTATTCCGCTTGTTTGGTGACACCAGAACCGCTGACGGTAATGATTTTGATACCTTTATCCGCGGCTTTATAAGCTTGTTCAGACCATTCTTGAATGTCTTTTTCATGGCTTGGTGCGTCAGCGACATGAATAATTAATTTAGTGCTGTTATCGGACCATTGAGCGTTAACGGCTTCTGCCATCGCTACTTCAACAGCTTCAGGTAAGTCACCGCCACCAGCAGCTTCTTGCTTTGCAAACCAAGCTTGTTGGGCTTCAATATCAGAGGTGAAATCACTATATCTAGTGAGATAGTTATCCTCCTTATCACGATAGACCATCATCGCTAAGTTAATTGATGAATCAGGGTTCTTTTGTTTGACTTCGCTTAAGACATCGATGATTTCACTTTTAATATAATTCATTTCATCGCCCATGCTACCAGTCGCGTCAACGACGAACATAATTTCAAGGCGATTAGATAGTGTGAAGTCATTTTCTAAATCGATGACATCATTATCTTTAACAGTGGTGCTATAGCTAGCTCTTTCACCGTTTTTATCTAAATATGAGATTTCTACTTCGTATTCTTCTTTAGAAATACGAGGGAAGAGATAAGCAGTTTCGGTATTATCAACGTAATACTTATTAGTTTCACCTTTAACTTTAACGGAGATATCATTACCATTTTTAACAGTTAATTTGACACGGTTATAGGTTCTGAAGTATTTTCCGTATTCACGCATATAAGAAGAAAAGACGTTACTTTCTTGGTTTTTTAATCCGTTTAGATTTAACCAGGAATCATATTTGGCGTTATCGTCAATCGCTGAACATGTTAATTGTCCAGGTCTAATCACTGGTCTTTCAGATGAGCCTTCATTAGAAACATCAGGTTCCATGGAAGCATCTGGTGTTTTTTCTTCATAAGGAGCGTAAGAGACGCCATTATAGTAATAGTCACCTTTTGGGGCTGCATTACAAGCACTTAAGGAAACAATGGCTAAAACTAAAGTTGATATTTTGATTTGAGGTTTTATATTACGCATATCTTGGTCCCTCCTACTAATAAGACTGATAAGAGATGGTAAACTGCTAAAATATTTATAAAAAAATTAATCAATAGTGACTTACTAATTATAACGAGTATGATAGTTACTATATAGAGATATTTATATGATTTACGAAGCACATGAATTTACATTAAAAAATGGCTTAAAAGTCACGATTAAATCACCAGAAGTGAGTGATGCTTTAAAGCTGCTTGATAACATCGTTAATGTCTCTAAATCCACGAACTACTTATTAAGTGAACCTGAAGATTACGATATATATTATAAGGATATAAAGTTAGAGGAAGATTTCATCGCTTCTTTTAACACTAAAAGAGACTATCTCTTATGCGTTTATTTAGACGACCAAATCATCGGTAATTCGGCATTAAGATTTAACTATCATGAAAAGGATAAACATCGCGTTAATATTGGTATTGCCATTCAAGAAAAATACCAAGGCTTAGGTATTGGTTCTATTCTTTTTGATATCATGATTGAACTAGCCAAAAATAGTGAAGGCGTTGAACAAATTGAATTAGATGTGATAAACGCCAATGAAAAAGCAAAGCGCTTGTATCTTAAAAAAGGTTTCAAGAAAACCGGTGACATCTTGCATCAATTAAAACTTAAAGATGGCACTTATCTCGATGGAGAAATGATGGTGCTATTTCTAAAGAAATAAAAAACAGCCAACCGGCTGTTTTATTTTTCAATCTCTGGATACTTGCACAAGATTTCCCTTATTTTGTAAAGCCTGTGCTTATAAAAAGCGGACCCTATAACACAAAGCACAATACCCACAATCATTACTGATATCATTGACCATAATAAAGGTGGGAACCAAGTGGAGTGCGCATCTACGTGAATGACGCTTAATCCAACTGTGAGAAAAGAAAGAATAATTAAAACCGCACCAATAAGAACAAATATTAGTCTAATCTTTATGATGCGTGACTTTTCTTTTGTAAGTCTTTCAATTTCTTCTAATGATAATTGTTCGTTGTTCATAATTATTCCTTAACTGTTTCGGAATTATCGTTTTGGCTTAAGATAACCGTTTGGCATTTACCATAATCGATATACACTGCGCGGCAGAAGAATAAAGATACAACGCCAAGGACAAAGACGAAAAGACAAATCGCTAAGATGATAGACTGTGTCTGAGAGTATTCATCAAAAGTTCTAAGAGCAATCGATGAAACAACAATTGGAGCAATAGTGAAGAGGATGCCTACCACTAATAAGACAATACGTAAGACTTTATAAACACCAACTCTCTTTTGTGCTTGTTCTAAACTTGGAAGATTGGTGTAGGCTTGACGGTAATGATCGACGTAGCCGTTTTTAGTTTCATCAATCTTATTTTCTATGTTAGAGGCTTGATAATTTTTACTGTATCTTTCAGCATTTAATTTATCTTTATAGGCCATAATTAATTCCTCGCATAAAATGTTACCATTTAAGGCTGATTATTGCGATATAATATTTGCATGAACGAAAAAGAAAAGATGCTGAAAGGCAAGATCTACGATTCCATCTATCCTGAACTATATAACAGGAGAGTGGAAGCTAATAAACTCTGTATCGAATATAACAATCTTCCTGAAGCACATCCTGATAAAGCAAAAGTATTAAAACAAATATTCCCAAATGCTGATGAAACACTATTTGTGCGTGGCCCAGTCTATGTTGATTATGGCTGCTACACAACAATTGGCAAACACTGTTACTTTAATTTCAATTTAGTGATTTTAGATGTCTGTCCAGTCACTATTGGTGATAACTGTTTCTTTGGCCCTAATATCTCCATTATTACCGCTTTACATTCTTTAGTGGCAAAGGAAAGAGAAATCTATTTTGACAAAGAAAAAGGCTATGAAACTGATAGAGAATATGGTAAACCCATTACCATAGGTAATAACTGCTGGATTGGCGGTAATGTAACCATTCTTCCAGGTGTCACTATCCACGATAATGTTGTCGTTGGAGCGGGTTCAGTGGTCACTAAAGACTTAGAAAGTGGGGCTATCTATGTTGGTAATCCCGCGAAAAAACTTAGAGACATCGATGAAGAAAAAGACTCTATCTATAATCACAAAGAGTTGTGGTAATTAATTATCGGCTTGTTTACGAGCGTGTTTATCTTCGTACATTAAATGGTCAGCGCGTCTAGCGACGTTATGGACATCTTTATCTTCAGCGTATGTGTATTCCGCTAAACCGATAGCGACACTAATTTTTTCCCAAGGTTCTTTAGCGAAAGCGCAAATTTCTGCGCTTTTTTCAATAAAGACATTCTTAAGTTTTTCTCTATTGAGATAATCTTCGTTTTGTAAAATAACGGCGAATTCATCCCCGCCAAGTCTAAAGACTGGGCTCTTAGCGAAGACACGACAAATCAAATTACAAGAATTCTTGATATAAACATCACCTTTATCATGACCATATGTATCGTTAATGACTTTTAAAGAGTCACAGTCAAAGATAGCAATAGCAAACTTTGGATCTTCTCCATCATCAATTCTCTTTTGCATTTGTTCCATGAAGATATCATAGGCACCTTTATTACGGACATTTGTTAATGCATCAGCGTACGCTAAGGAGTTAAGGTCAGTGATATAGCCACCTAAATGTTCAATCAATCTATTCATAGTAGTGGTCAATGTTCCAATTTCATCGTTACCTTTATAGTCAAGTTTAACGTCGTAGTTACCTTCGTTAATTTCTTCAGCAGCGTTAGTTAATTCTCTTAAAGGTCTAGTGATACGTCTAGAAAAGATAATGGTTAAAGTACCAAAGACTAGACCAATCGCCACGGCAACAATAATTAATTGGACAATCAATCTTTGCCATGGTCCGTTTACTTCATCTAAAGAAATGACAACATTGAGTCTCGTGCCATTACTCAATGACTTCCAAACACCAATCTTTTCAGAACCATCATAAGTGTAATTAGAAACACCGTTTTCGTTTAATAGTCCCTTAGGGACTGATGGGATATCTTTTTCATCCATATCTAAAACATCAATGTATGGATGATAGACAATATTACCTTCTTCATCGTCAATAAAGGCATAGCCTGTTTCGTGCAACTTAATCGCATCCACTTGTTTCTTCATGGTGAGGTAGCTAATTTCAATACCCACAACGCCAACGAAGTTATTGCCTTTATAAATTGGGACGTTATAAGAAATCACACGTTCTTCAATAGTGTCGGTAATATATGGCTTAAGCCAAATGGCTTTACCAGTGAACTTAGGAACGGTGAACCACACAAGCTTAGAAGTATCTTGTGTATCGTATTTAGTAATATCAGTGACTTCGTGTTCTTCAAATTCATTGGCTTTATTTTTGACATACCAGAAACCTTTTTCTGTTTCTGAATAGTTTGGATCAACGCGGTAGTAATAGGTCATAACACCATTTGTTTGATTCGCGGATGTATTGAATACATTCTTCGCTCTCGCCATGTGTTGATCTAATTCACCATCACTAATGGTTAATAAGTCTGACTTAATGTAAGTGGAGACTGTTTCGACAGATTGTTCGACGCTTTCAAAATAGTAATCTAAACTCTTTTCGCCCGCTTCACAAAGGAGTTGTAAGTTTTGTTTCGCAGAATCAATGCCAATGTTTCTAACAGAAATCGCAGAAATAATAGTCGCAACAATAATAGCGACAAGAATACCCGCAATGGTTAGTAATGTAGTTTTTGATTGAATCGAACGCATAGGATCTTTCCTTAAATCGTTTTTATATTCTAATAAAAAAATATTTCTAAATCAATTTTTACGACTTTTGATTTATGGCTTATTTTGTTCTAAATAATAAACAGATTTTGCGATTTGTACTATTTACTCCTTTAAAAGGGGTAAATCTTTTTGCTATAGTTAATATCAAGAGCGAGGTTAATATTTATGGCTTTTCAAATATTTACCGACACTTCTTCAGGCATGTCTAAGGAGTTAAGGGAGAAATACGGAATCGAATATTTTCGTATGGGATTAAACGTTGCGGGAAGAGAACTCCACGGTGATTTAGATTATCAAGAATTCTCTAGAGAGCAACTCTATGAATGGGTCAAAGACCCAAATATTAAAATCACCACGAGTTTGGTGACTGTTGAAGAATTCACCACGAAGTGTGAAAAATACTTAAAACAAGGTATCGATATTTTATATGTTGCTTGCACCGACGCTTTAAGTGGTACACGTGGTGTCTTTGAGTTAGTTAAAAAAGACTTAGAAGAAAAGTATCCAGATAGAACTATTCTTTCCATCAATTCTTGCCGTGCAGAAATGGCTTTAGGCTTAATGGTTATTGAAGCCGCTAAGAAAAGAGATGAAGGAATGAACATCGATGAAGTCTATCAATACGTCCAAGAAAACAAACAATACTTCCATCAAGTTGGTAGTATCGACACTCTTAAGTATTTAAAAGCCTATGGTCGAGTGAGTGGTGCAGCTGCATTCTTCGCTGATACATTAAATATTAAGCCTCTCATTATGGCGGATATTCATGGTAACAACTACACCTATAAAAAGGTGCATGGACCAATGAAAGCCATGATTGAATGCTTTGAATACGTTAAACAACATATGGTGGAAGGTGTCACCGATGTCGTTTATCTTGGTGAAACAATGCCAGGAGAAGCTAAAGATTATTTAAAGAAACGCATCGAAGAAGAATTACATCTTAAAACCGAAGAATATATCATTAGTCCAATTGTCGGCGTCTGCTGTGGACCTGGCATGTATGGTTGCTGGTTTAGAGGTGACCTAGTGAGCGAAACGGGCGCTAAAAAGTAGTGTTTTATAGAATAAAAGAGTTATAATAATAAACGTTGAAAGGAAGTAATAATATGCGTAGATTATCAAAAACATTTTTAACAATCAGTGCAGTCTTATCATTCATCTATGTTGGCTTATTTGCCATCTTAGGTATCGTCTTCATTGTCACTGGTGCCTTTGGCGGTGAAGCCATTGCTAGTTCAAACCAAGGTCAAGGTGGCGAAATCGGTGGTGCTGCTTTATTAGGTAGTATGATTGCTGCTGCTGTCGCGATGTTCTTCTTAGCGATCTTTGCGTTAATCTCTGGTATCGTTTCTACTAAAGCGAAAGCCAATCCAACCAAAGGCAACTTAATCGTCGCTATCGTCTTTGCCGCGATTTCCTGCACAGAATTCGGTATTGCCGGTGGTATCTTAGGTTTAATCGCCAATTCTAGAAACGAATAAACTATTTGGCTTCTTTGATATAAGGTCTATTACGTTCTCCAAAACCGAGAACAAATATTTCTTGATAAGAAGAGAAACTAACTTGATGAGAACCAATGTAAGCGGTCTCGTAAATGACGCCGTATTCATTGGTTTTTAATTTGTTTGAAATAAAACCATGTGAGTAATAGAAATTCTTTCTATTTACTCTTTCCTCATAATTAGGGTATTTTGGATCAACTTCTTCATAGCAAAGAAGGAGCACTAAATTGGGATACTCCTTTTTAATATCCTCAATGATTTCTCCGCCATAGCCTTGATGACGTTTATCTTCAACGACAGCAAGGAAAAAGATATAACAAACATCTTGATAGAAAGAAAGGAAAGTAAAACCGATAAATGCTTTATCTAGATAATAGGCAAATAACTTGTTCTCTTTTCTTTCAAGTGATTTAAAGAAATACTTTGTTGGTGGTCTTTCATCTTCAGGAAAAGCGCTTTCTAAAAGAAGAGAAACCTCTTTTTTCATCTTTAAATTGCCTAAGTATTCTTCTTTTCGTAACATATAAATATTTTACAAAGATTTATCTTTCTTTAGTATGCCTATTTTGTCATAATGAGTTTGAAGGGACATATATAGGAAAAGTATGAAAACATTAGTGGTTTATTTTTCACGTATCGGTGAAAACTCCGTTAACGGACAAACACAAGTGATTGAGAAAGGATTCACAGAAATTCTCGCTGAGAAAATCTCACAAGCCAAAGGGGCTCCAATGTTCAAGATTGAACCAGAGGAACCATATCCATTCTCTTATGAGGAATGCGTTAAACGCTCAAGAAGAGAAGATGAAACAGGCGAAAGAGTACCATATCTTCATCCATTACCAAATCTTGATGAATACGATGTGATTTATCTTGGTTTCCCATGCTGGTGGAGAACATATCCACGTGTCGTAGCAACATTTGTGAGAGATTATAAATTCATTGGTAAAACCATCTATCCTTTCTGCACGAATGAAGAAGGTTCCTTAGGTTTAGCGGAAATGGAATTAAAAGGCGCCGCTAGAGGCGCAGTTATTAAACCAGGCTTTGCCTGCAAAGGTAGTGAAGTCGATAACATCGATGAAAAACTCAAGAATTGGTTAGAGAAATAATTATGAAAAAGCTCATTACAAAAGATATTTATTACGTTGGCGTGAATGACCATCAAATCGATTTATTTGAAGGTCAATATATGGTCCCTAATGGTATGGCGTATAGCTCATACGTCATCAGAGATGAATTAATCGCAATTATGGACACAGTGGATCAACATTTCACTGATGAATGGTTAAAGAATATTGAAAACGCATTAGAAGGCGCAAAACCTACTTATTTAATCGTTCAGCATATGGAACCAGACCATTCAGCGAATATCATCAATTTCTTAAAGAAATATCCTGATACATACGTTGTCGGTAATCCAAAGACATTTAAGATGATGGAACAATTCTTCCATCAAGATATCCCTCATAAACTTATCGTTAATGATGGCGATACCTTAAATCTTGGTGAACATATTTTAACATTCGTCTTTGCTCCGATGGTGCACTGGCCAGAAGTCATGTTTACCTATGATAGCACGGCGAAAGTCTTATTCAGCGCGGACGCCTTTGGTAAGTTCGGGGCATTAGATATTGAAGATGAATGGGACTGCGAAGCCCGTAGATACTATTTCGGTATCGTTGGTAAATATGGCGCGCAAGTGCAAGCGGTCTTAAAGAAAGCCGCTACTTTAGATATTCAAACTATCTGTCCATTACATGGACCAATCCTAAAAGATGACTTATCACATTATTTAAAACAATATGATATTTGGTCATCCTATCAAGCGGAAACCGATGGTGTCGCGATTTTCTATACATCAGTCTATGGCCATACTAAAGAAGCAGTGGAACTATTAAAAGAAAAACTAGAGGCTAATGGCACTCCTAAGATTGCTTGTACTGATTTAGCACGTGATGATATGGCGGAAGCCGTGGAAGATGCTTTTAGATACTCTAAAATTGTTTTAGCCACAACGACATATAACGCTGGTATCTTCCCGTTCATGGATGAATTCATTGCCCATTTAGTGGAACGTAATTTCCAAAATAAGAAGATTGCCTTTATTGAAAATGGTTCCTGGGCTCCATTAGCGGCTAAAGTAATGAAAGATAAGCTTGCTAATATGAAGAACCTCACATTTATTGACCCAACTGTGAAGATTCTTAGTTCCTTAAGCGAAGAAAACAAAGAACAAATTAACCTTCTTGCGGACGCTTTAAGTAGTGACTATAAAGCCATGAAAGAACTTAAAGAAGAAAAGAAACCAGAAGTGGATTCTAAAGCTTTATTTAAGATTGGTTATGGCTTATACGTCATCACCTGTAAAGATAATAAAAAGGACAATGCTTTAATCCTTAATAGTGTTACTCAGTTAACAGACACTCCACTTAAAGTCGCAGTCAATATTAATAAACTTAACTATTCTCATGATGTGATTAAAAAGAGTGGTGTTTTAAACATTAACTGCTTAAATAATGAAGCCCCATTTAGTGTCTTCCAAAAGTACGGTTTCGTTTCTGGCAAAGACCATAATAAATTTGAAGGCGAAGAAGTAATGAGAAGTGAAAACGGCTTAATCGTTCTTTCTAATTACATTAATGCCTTTATCTCACTAAAAGTGGAAACCTATGTAGATTTAGGAACACATGGCATGTTCATCTGCTCAGTGACCGAAAGTAAGATTATTAATAACATCGAAACCATGACTTATAACTACTATCAAAGTAACGTCAAACCAAAACCTGATACTGAAAAGAAGAAAGGCTACGTTTGTAAGGTCTGTGGTTATGTCCATGAAGGTGATTTACCTGATGATTTCATCTGCCCACTTTGTAAACACGGAGCGGCGGATTTTGAGGAAATAAAATAAAGGAGAAGAAAGATGAAGTACGTTTGCCAAGCTTGTGGTTTTGTCTATGACGAAGCGTTAGGCGATCCAGATCGTGGCATCGCTCCAGGCACCAAATTTGAAGATCTTCCAGAAGATTACAAATGTGCATGGTGTGGCGCTGGTAAAGACATGTTTGTCGCTCAATAAATAAAGATAATCCCTTAACCTCTAATTTGTATAAAACTGATGATGAGAGAAAGGGTTTTTTCTTTTTTTCTTTTTTGTAAATAAAGAAACGTGTATCATTATTTCATTAGGAACAAAAAACTATGAACAACGCAAGACTTTTATTATTAATTCCCGCATTGTTACTCTCTTCATGCGGTGATGCCGAAAATCTCGGCACAAAAGTATCTGAAGAAAAGGCGTCAAAAATCTTTGATGATATTCGACTTTTACAACCAGATGTCGAAGGCTATGTGGTCGACTACGAATACGAAAATGGTAGTGGTGACAAAGTCAAAGAAACGGAAAAAGTCCGTTATAAAGCCAAAACCGATGGTAAAAACTTCTATTTAAATGTCAAAGAGACAACTGAAAGCACAGATAAAAGCGTTGGCAAAACAAGTTTTCATACTGAATTTTACCTCTTCACTGATAAGACCTATGGCACAGTTTTATACTATAGAAACGAAGATTTAATCACCAAAGATGTGACCGAATACGCCCAACCACAAGGTGGAAGTGGCTACTCATATTCAGGCATTTATTCCGGTCTTGTGTATAATACCCATTACACTTATGCAATGAACTTTTCTTCTTTCTACAGTGTATTTGATATTTTCCTTGATTCCACCTCCGATGAGGATTCAGGTAATAAAATAACATTTTATTCATCAGGCAAAGGCAATCTTTCTTTAAAACTCACTTATAAAGTTGATAAGAAGAGTCTCTTAGAAATGGATTATGAAGACGCAGTAAGTGGTCGCGCTGTTGCGACTATCGATAAGAATCTTCCTTCTAAATTAGAAATGGATGCGAAAACCACATATAACAACAAGCGAATGATGAAAATTAAATATTCTTATCCAAAGTCTGTAAAAGTTGTTCCACCAGAAGGTTGGGAAGATAAACTCACTAAAAAATAAAATTTCTTACTAAAGAAATATAAAACGCTAGGCAATGACCTAGCTTTTTTTGATGCATTTTGCTACTTTTATTTATTATTTCTAATATAATAAAGGCATGTTTAAGAGATTTATCCATTATTACAAAAATCATAAGTTCATTCTCGCTCTTGATATGATTGCAGCGTTTTTAATCGCGGTCACGGGTATTGCCTACCCAATCATCACAAGAATGATGCTTAATGAATGGATACCTAATGAAGAACTTACCAGCATCATCATCGGTGGTGTCTCTTTAGTTACTATTTATTTAATTAGGATGGGACTTCGTTATTTCGTCCAATACTATGGACACGTCATGGGTGTCCATATGCAAGGTGAAATGCGTAGTGATTTATTTAATAAATTACAAACCCTTCCATATTCATATTTTGATAATCACGAAACAGGCGTCATTATGTCGACGATGACTAATGACTTATTTGATATTTCTGAATTAGCCCATCATGGTCCAGAAAACCTCTTTATCGCCTCTTTCACCGCGATAGGTGCGATTACTTACTTAATGATTATTGACTGGATTTTAGGCTTAATTCTTTTAGGAGTTATTCCAATCTTAGTCTTTGTGACTTGGTTTTTCCGTAGGAAATTCCGTTCCGCGATGCGTCGTAGTAAAAAGGCCATCGCTAGTCTTAACGCGAGATTAGAGAGTTCTATTTCTGGCGTGAGAGTCACTAAAGCTTTCACTAATGAAGATATTGAAAAAGAAAGATTTGAAGAGACAAACAAAGAGTTAATTAAGACAAGAACCGAAGTCTTTTCCTCAATGGGTAAATACTTCGCTATCTCTCAATTTGTCACTGACTTCTTTAACGTTTTAGTCTTAGTCGTGGGTGGTATCTTCTTATATAAGAATATCGGTGGCTTTAATTATGGTGATTATAGTGCCTTTATCGTTTCTGTTGGCTTATTCATCGCCCCAATTAATCAACTCATCATGTTCATGGAACAATTTGAAAGTGCCTCTGCTGGTTTCGCGAGATTCCTAGCGTTAATTGATGAGAAGAGTGAAACCATTTATAACGGTCAAAACGAATTCGATAAAGTGGAAGGTGATTTAGTCTTTGATCACGTCAGTTTCCATTATGAAGAAAGCAATGAAGTTTTAGATGATGTTTCTTTCCATCTTGAACCAGGAAAGACACTCGCTTTAGTGGGTCCTTCTGGCGGTGGTAAGACCACAATTTGTCACCTAATTCCACGTTTCTATTTTTTAGAAGCGGGACACATTTATATCGATAATATCGATATCAGTGATTATACACTCCGCTCTTTAAGAGAAAAGATTGGTATTGTTCAACAAGACGTTTTCCTTTTCGGTGGAACAATTAAAGACAATATTTTATATGGCAAACCTGACGCTACTGATGAAGAAGTTTTAGAGGCCGCTAAAAAGGCTAATATTTTAGATTTTATTAATACATTACCGAAAGGTATTGATACCGAAGTTGGTGAAAGAGGTGTCCGTTTAAGTGGTGGTCAAAAGCAAAGACTTTCTATCGCTAGATTGTTCTTAAAGAATCCTCCAATCCTTATTTTAGATGAGGCCACAAGTGCTTTAGATAATACCACTGAAATGCTTATTCAAAGATCGCTTCAAGAACTCGCTAAAGGGAGAACATGTTTAATCGTCGCGCATCGTTTATCCACGATTAAAAACGCTGATGAAATCGCTGTTATTTCCAGAGGAAAAATCATGGAAATGGGTTCCCATGAAGACTTATTAAAACTCAAAGGCATTTACGCCGATTTATATCGTTTACAGTTTAAAAATAGCGATGAAGAAATCGCTAATATTGATATCGGTTAAAGTATCTTATTTCTATACAAAGAGAGAACCGCTAAGATTTTAGAATCAACGATCTTATCTTCTTTTATCAATGCTTCAATCTCTTCTAAAGACATATACATGATGTCGATGACTTCATCGCTATCTAAATGTCTTTCCGCTTTGACTGATTTTGGGCAGTAATAGAAATGAATAATTTCACTAGAATAACCACAAGTAGGGGACATATCACCTAAGTGAATCATCTCAAGTGGCTTATAGCCAGTCTCTTCAAGACATTCTCTTTTCGCGGCCTCTATTGGTACTTCGCCTTCTTCAAGCTTGCCCGCTGGTAATTCATAGATTTCTTGATCTAATGCGTAACGGTATTGCTTCTCGATAATAAACTTATCATCGACTTTAATTAAGATAGCGACACCTCCACGGTGAGTGACAATTTCTCTAATTGATTGTTCCCCGTTTGGGCATAAAACTATGTCTTTCTTTAAAGAGACAACATGGCCTTTATAGATTTGTTCACTATGTATAGTTCTTTCTTTTTTATCCATGCTTATATATTACGCCTTTTAAAATAAAAGGTCTTCTTATTTGCAAACAAATCTATTATTTAATAAAATAATCCACGTAGAAAGAAGGTATTCCCTATGGAATCTATTAAAAAAACTTATTTAGAAAAAGAATTAGCCAACTACAAGAAAGACGAAAAGAATGCCATTCTCCGTCATGCTTTAGTGAAGAATTCTTTATTATCTGTCGCAAGTAGTCAAGACGACATTAAAGAAATGGACTTCAACTTTGATATTAATATCAAAACATTACCTGCTGCTAACCAAAAAGCTTCTGGTAGATGCTGGTTATTCGCTGCCACTAACGTTTGTAGAGAAGTCATTGCTAGAAAGCTCAACTTAGCCAACTTTGAATTATCACAAAGCTATTTAGCTTTCTATGACCGTTTAGAAAAATCTAACTACTTATTAGAAGCGGTTATCGAACTCATCAATGAAGAATATGATGAAAGAACATTAGCTTTCCTTCTCCAAAATGGTGTTGGTGATGGTGGTCAATGGGATATGTTTGTTAACT
>CAMKQK010000009.1:0-36306 GCA_946414915.1 uncultured Caryophanales bacterium | reverse complement strand
TATTTTTGAATTGCTTATTAGAAATAAGAGCGTTTAATTGTTTGAGCATTGATTCGGCAAACTTATCATCGTTTTCATAAATTTCTTTAAATCTACGAGAGAATTTCTCATGCTTATCAACATAGAGTAAGTTTGTACGAGAAATGATTTCAAGACGATGAATGTATTGAGAATCTTGACCGATTAATAAAGCATCTAAATATGAGTATTTCTTTTGGAGTTCACGTACTTGGTGTTTGACTCTATTTCTAGAAATAACAAAATGATAGAGAAGGAACGCTAAAACGCCAAGGATGATGACACCACCAACAATAGCGAATATCAGGCCTACTTTTTGACCAGTACTAATTAATAAATACATGAGGAAACCTCCTATTAGATGCGATTATAAAACTAATGGCTTAAGCCACACTACTATTTTAACGACTTTTCACGCTAATATAAAAGAGTTTTTACGAAATGTTATTTCATAAAAGCAATTACTTATTATTCATTGATTAGCAGTTTCGTTATTAAATGGCTGTCTAATAAGCGAGAGGAAGAGAAAAGCATGGACATATTTCTTTTAGTTTCTTGGCCGTTTATATTTATCGTTTTATTTACTGGAGCGATTGTGACGTTGTGTTTAATAATAACCTACATAATAAGATGTTCAGCACACAAAACTCCCAATGCCAAAAAAGGCTTAATCGTCTGTATCATAATTTGGGCAATCATCATGATTTTACTATTTTTCACCACTCTGCGTTGTATTGAAATATGCCAGCAAATAGCAGAAAGCTTTCATGCTCATAACTCTAAAAGCACCACCAGTGCTCAAACTTTGTCACTTTATTTCGATTATTTGTCATAAAAAGTTGCAAAGCTTAATCAATAATTATAAAGTATTCCCATGGCATTTATTGGAGCATTCTTTGTTACAATTCTCATTGGCATCTTTGGTGTACTAGTCTGGATTGCTTTAGCACTCATCGTTTTAGCAATCCTTTTTATTTTTATTCCATGCTTAATCATCGCCATTATCAATTTAGTGAAGGGCGCTAAGAATAAGTGGCCGAAGAGAAATGTAATTCCTCTTGTGATTACTGGCCCAATTTCTATATTGTTCCTTCTTGCAATCACGATCTTTTTAATTGCGGCACTTGTCGTTTATATAACAAATCCATCTTTTGCAACTACCAGTAGTAGCTCCTCTCAAATAGCTAGTAGCCTCCTATTATTGCTAGGATTATAAAATTTATTAATTTTTAATTGACTGATTTAACAGATTTCTATATATTATTAACTGCATGTAATGCAGCATGTGAATACAATCCGACCGACGTTTGATACGGCTGTGACGAAGTAACCGAAGCTCAAAGGTGAAACGATTAATCAAACATCCGGGATGAGGAATTCACACCTATTCATTATTTTGCAAAAAGAAATAAAGAAAGGAAAACGAACGAACATGAGATACACAGGTTCAGATTGGAAAAGATCCCGTCGCTTAGGCTTTTCCACATTAGAAACAAGCAAAGAATTAGCGAAACGTCCTTATGGCCCAGGCCAACACGGTAACACCCGTCGTAAAAAGAATTCCGAATACGGCAAACAATTAATTGAAAAACAAAAATTAAGACAAATGTACGGTGTTAACGAAAGACAATTCCGTCGCTTATTCATGATTGCTTTAGCAAGTAAAGAAGTTACCGGTGTTGCTTTCATGAAGTTGCTCGAATCCCGTTTAGACAACTTAGTCTACAGAATGGGTTTTGCTAGAACTAGAAGAGGTGCCAGACAATTAGTCAACCACGGCCACATCGAAGTTAACGGCAAAAAGTTAGACATCCCATCCGCATTATTAAATGTCGGTGATGTCGTGAGCGTCAGAGAAAACAGCAAAGACCTCAAAGTGATTAAAGAATCCTTAGAAACCTTAGGCACAAAAGTTGGCTGGGTTGAAGTGGATGCTGAAAAGTTATCTGGTAAATATGTCCGCGAAGTCGAACGTAAAGAATTACCACAAGATATCACAGAATCACAAATCGTCGAATACTACAACCGCAAGCTCTAATATTCGAAAAGCAAAAAACAAACCATCTCAATACTGGGATGGTTTTTTCTTTACTCAAAAATAGAAATTAATAATTTTTATATTAAATAATTATTAAAAGATATATAATTTCCCACTGGAGGAAAATTACAACATGAAAAAAAGCGTAATTAAAATGTTCACATTATTGCTCAGTGTCTCCTTAGCGGCTTGTAATATCAGTAAAGCCAATTCAGATACCACAACTAGTGAACAACCTGTAGTTTCAACTACAACAAGTAATAGCGTTGAAAGTTCCACCACTAGTACCTCTAGTGTTAACTCTTCCAATGAAAGCAAAACATCAACTAGCTCATCTAGCAGTGTTAGTTCTACTTCTTCAAGTAACTCATCTAGCAGTACTTCCAGTAGTTCAAACCCTTCAACTAGTAGTTCTACTTCTTCAAGTTCAAATACTAGCAGTTCCAGTTCAAGCGGTGGCACAGTCATCGTGACTGAAACAATCGATAGCACAATTGCTAAACTATTAGATGGTTTAAACGCTAAAGTTCCATCTTTAAATGATTATAATCTTGATTATCAAGTGCTCTATCACTATTCCGTGGAAGAATATGTGATCCGTGGCGAAGCACAAAATAACGGCCAAAACATTGAAGCTGAATTATATAACACCTTCTCTGCTTTCAATGGCCTTTCATGCATGAACCATGAAGAATATAACACCTATGAAGAATATGGCCATTTATTCGGTAACGATGAATATGGTTCAGAGTTCTTCTTCTCCTTCTATGCAATTGATGATTATTTCTGCATCGAATTAGCGCGTATTGAAGGAGCGGGTTCTTTAGATGTTTCTAAGGTCGACACCAATTGGTATGTGGATCTTGCTAACTATGGACAATATCAAATCATTGATAGTTTTCCAAATGCACAAATCAATCAAGATTTAGGTATCAATGTCACCATTCCCCATATCGGTGAAGGTAAGTTCCCATATTTATTCGTTGGACAACATAGTGATGATGAATACATTTATCCAGATACCGCTTATACCTTCTTAGAAGGTGATAAGATCGCTGACTATGTTACTTTATTAAACGCTTCAGGTTTCGAAGCAACATTAAAGAAAAATGTTGGTTACGATGACTACTTTGATGAATATACCTACTACACCGCGACCGCTTACGACACCAATCGCGCAGTCTATTTAAGCTTCATGCTTGATGATAGTACATATAACACCATCATTGGCGTTACCAGATTCGAAGATGCTGCTTCAGATAAATTAACTGATAATACTGATTGGACAGTTGAAGAAAAAGAATTAATGGCTGCCACTTTAGGTGAAGACTTACCATTCATGAAGTTTGGTGATGATTACACCATTGAACAAGGCGCTGATATGTTTGGTTATGAATTCTTATTCCTTAGCGACTATTATTATAAGGATTTAACTAATGATTATATTAAGATCTTACTCGCAAATGGTTATGAAAAGGATGACACGACATATGAAGATACATACTATGTCCGTGATAATGGTGTTGCCCTTATCGAAATTACTTTCGATTACGACAATGGTAACTGCGTGTGGATTTATTATTCCGAATCAAGCATCCCACAAGTGAAGAGCATTTCTTTAAACACAACTGAGTTAGAAATCGTTAAAGGCGAAAACTATCAATTAGAAATTAGTTATGAACCAAAGGATGCAAACAATAGCTTCGTTTGGAGTTCAAGTGATGAGAATGTTGCCACAGTTGATCAAACTGGTTTAGTTTCTATTAAAGAAGACGCCGCTAATAATGCAGAAGTCACCATTACCGTTAAAGCGGTAAACGGTTTAACTGCTTCATGCAAGTTCACTGTTAAAGATAGAACTGTTACAGGTGTGAAGTTTGAAAAAGCAGAATACATTGTTAAACCAGGTGAAACAGTGAGCACTGGTTTTGATTTATTGCCATATGGTATGACTGATGTCTTCTATACAGTTAGTTACGCAGTTAATCCAGATAACGCTGGTATCAGCGTTGATGAAATTGGTAATGTCACTGCAGCGGATACCGCTACTCCAGGTACTTCAGTGACTCTTACACTTACCTATAACAGTACATTTACCGCTGCTACAACAATTAAAGTTGCCTCTTCCACTATCACTCATACATTAAACCAAGAATTCTTTGGTCTACCAGGTGATAGCACCTACGATACCTTCACTAAGACCACTGATGATGGTGCTACCTATGAAGCACAATGCGCTTCCACATATGGCATCCAAATTAGGACCAAAAAGAATAACTCTGGTATTATTGGTCATTTTGAAGGAAAGACTTGTAAATCTATCACCATTACATTTGATAAAGAAACAAGCAGTTCTAGAGTAGTTGATATCTATGCTTCTAATACCGCGTTTGGCATTACGGATATGTATGGTAGTTCAGTAACTAAGGTTGGTTCAATCGCTAACAATGGCACTAGCACAACTTATACATTTACTGGTGACTACTCATATATTGGCTTAAGAAGTTCCGATGGCGCGATTTATATCACATCCATCGATATTATCTGGGGCTAATAATTAGGCACATTAAAAAATAAGCTGTCTCAATTAGGGACAGCTTTTTATTTATTACATGTAATAATGTTCAAACTCTGGTAAGGCTTTCCACTCGTCAGATTCTTGAATTGTTTGAGTAATGCCTAGCAAGATATCGACAAGTTTTCCACCTTTCTTAGTGAGCCCAGTTCTATCGTAAAAGTTTACTGGGAATTCGTTAACTTCAATAGTCTTATCGCCCACGGTTAATTTATAGTTTGTGGACGGCGCTGTAGCGACATGTGCATTGCCTTCAAAAGGATCATATTTATCAGGATAAGCATAAGGATTCATGGCCTTCACACTATCATAAAGCTCTTTGAGCTTTGGATACTCATAAGTCGTGATATATTCTTCAGGTTTTCTTTCTGTGACGTTTTTAAATTTCACAAGTTCTTTTGTTTCACTATTATATGAAGAATCATACCCAACGCCCCACTCCAGAGAGAAATTAAATGATTCATAAGGGATGTCATATTTATTGTTTGCAGGTCCATTGTTACAGCCAGCAACACTAAAAGTTAATAAAGATAATACTAGTAAAGATTTCTTCATAGATTTGGCCTCCTACTAATTAGACGAGGAAAATAAAAGAATCCGCTAGAACTTTTTTCACGGATTCTTATTTAATTAATAAATAGGATAAGGAACTTTCTTTAATTTATCGTTCTTATAATTAGCGCGGCCTTCTTTAGCTTCGCCTTTGCCATCTAACATGACCAAGTCACCAGTGAAACCACATGTCATATTATTAACGAATGATGTACCAACACCATACATACTGACTGGGACGCCTAATTTCTTCCATTCTCTAATCTTTTCGGCGTTGAAGGAGGAAGAAACGGTAATGCCAACGTAGTTGAAGCCTTCATCATCTAACGCTTTTCTTAAAGCGATAATGAGCTCTTTACACACACCATGAGGATCAAATCCACTGGTGTCTTTATCATCGAAATAATGGTCGATAAGCGCTTTAGAGGTATCAACACGTACGCCTCTTAATTTATGGCCTAAATGACGCGCGATTAATAAGGAATCACGCACGACGTTATTGTGATAGTCAATTAACGCTGTGACTTGTTCTTCTGGGAATGTTTTTGCATATGCATCAGCGGCTTTAATAATATCGCCACCACAGATTTGAATAAGAGCGTGTGGCATGGTGCCCATGCCTTTTCCACCCCACCATTTACCTTGAGCGTCAGTACTAACTCTATTAATACCGGCGACATAAGTGGCGTAACCATCACCAACTTGGGTGAGGAAATCATCTTGTCTATCCGCCATAGAGAACACTGGAGTATCACCAGCAGCATCAAGCACTTCTTTGACGTTAGTGGCTACACTACTTCTTCTTGCTAAGACACCATCAATAACAGATTCTAAAAAGCCAAAGTTTTCATATGTACCAGTAACTTTTAAAACTGGTTCATTAGCTTGGATGATATCGCCATCATTTAAAGCTTCAATAACGAGTTCTTCTGGATGAACAGCAAAGGTATGAAGAATCGCGATTGCTTCATCAACACCACATAACATTGAGTTATCTCTTCTTTGGAACCACTGCATAGTCACAGTGTGGCCTTTTAAGTTTTCAGCAACAATCTTACGGCTCTTTAAGAAATAATTCGCACTATAGAAACCTTCTCCTAATTCTTTTGGGAAATTAAATGTTTTGTTTGTGAGACGAGAAATCTTGCCTTGTTTTTTAAGTTCTACTTCCATCATACTTCACGTTCCTCCATTTGGAAAAAATCCTTGTTTATATCTTCATCGCTAACTTCATCGTTATTTAAGATGATTTCTTCGTTTGGTTCATTTTCATCTAAATCTTGATAAGTCGCGTAACGATCTTCTTTGACAAAACTGCCATTCGCTGTTAATGTGTCTTTAGTGACTTTTACTTTGTAAACATCTTTATCTTTTTCAATAAAGAAGCCTGAATCACCTTTGCTCATAAGCATAATATCATACTTACCTAAATAGCCATTTAAGATAGCAATAAGTTCATAGTTAGGTAAGGTGATTAAGCCATGGAATCTAATCTTCACATACTTCTTTAAATTAAAGATATCGATGCGGTAAATCTTACCGTTTTTCTCATAGATTAATAAGTCTTCGTCTTGCTTTGGAAGAAGATTATTTGGGACATCATCAAAGATAATACTTAAATAAGCATTAATCTTATCGAAATGGTTAATTAGTCCGTATTTAGAAATCATAACTTCTCCAAAATCAAACGATAGATTGGCTGACCCTCTTCACGGAAACTAGCTTCGTATTCTGTGATCTCATCAAATGGGTCATTACCATCATAAGAATAGTTGGCTTCAACGAGTTTAAACGCGGAAGTTTGCACTAATTCTAGTGAGTATGTAAATAGGTCATAATTATCGGTCTTAAAGATTAATTTACCGCCCGTTTTGAGGATGCGGAAATATTGATTTAAGAATGAGTCAGAAGTTAACCTTCTTTTCGCGTGTCTTTTCTTTGGCCATGGGTCAGAGAAATTTAAGAAAATGCCTTCCACACTACCTTCATCAATTAATGGTAAGACTTGTTCTGCATAGGCATAAACTAGCTTTGCGTTAGTGATTTCGTTTTCCACGAGTTTCTTCGCGGTAAAGCCAGCGCATGTGACATTACATTCCATACCGATAAAGAAATTATCAGGATGATTCTTTGCCATGTTGACTAAGAATTGGCCTTTACCAGAGCCAACTTCCAAATAATAATTCTTGTAATTATTAAGCGCATCAAAAGGACACATCACTTCGGGGTGTTCTTCGATAAATGGCTTAGCCCATGGTTTATATTTTGTTCTCATTACTTAATAAGCTTTCCTAATTCCACGATAGCGTGAGCGTAAATACCCATAGATTCAACGAGATATTCTCTCTTGGTATTTTCATTAACACCATGCATCTTTGGATCGTGTCCTGGATATTCCATACCAAAGGCGACGACATTATCCGCTTCTTTAGCGTATGTACCACCACCAGAAGCAATGATTTCAGTTTCATAGTCACCTGTTTCTTCTTGGTAGACTCTTAATAAGGTCGTAATTAAAGCACTATCTTTTGGATAATAAAGTAATGGGGAAATACCTTCTACTTCAATTTCAAATGGCTTAGAAGCTTCTTTAATGTTATTAATCATGTCTTCCGCTTTAACGGTTTCAACGTGACGGTAGTTAACAACCACTTCTAATTCATCATTCTCATAAGAGAATAAACCAACATTGAGGGAGTTAGTTCCCATATTTTCACTATTAGCGGCAGCGTTAACGCCTTCACCTCTAGGATCATTTAATAATTCGTATAATTTCTTAAAGTCAGCGTTTTTATAATATTCGCCTAAATATTTGACCGCGGCCATCGCAGCGTTTTTGCCCATCCATGGGATGGAACCATGTGCGGCTACACCATTGAATGTCAAAAGCATTTCTTCACCTTTAGCGAGGTATGAATAATCCGCTTCTTGGTCATTTAAATAAGCGATAAGGTTAAGGTCTTCTTTAAGAAGAACTTCACACTTTTCAATAACCGCATTAGAGGCGACACCACCCTTCATCCATTTGATTTCTGGGAAGTTGACTTTCTTTTTAACCTTGAAGCCAATAATACCTTTTTCGGCATATGTTAATGGGTAAGCACTATCTGGGGAGAAACCGAAGGTTGGTTGTTTCTTTTTAAGTGTTTTGAAGTAATGTTCCATACAAGCACTACCTCTTTCTTCATTACCACCCACTAAGAATCTCACTTGATAGTTACCAAGTAAGTTATTGTCTCTTAAGGCTTTTAAGCCATAATAGCAAGAGAGTAATGGGCCTTTATCATCAGCGACACCACGAGCGTATAAGAAACCATCTTTTTCCACCATTTCAAATGGATCTTGTGGCCAACCTGTTCCCACTGGAACAATATCAGCGTGGGCCATAATAGTAATATTCTTATCTAATTCGTTAGTTAAGATTTCAACGAGATAGTTATCATAGTTATTTACAATAAAGCCATCCTTTCTAGCTAAGTTAGCGATAAACTCTAAGGCTTTAGAGACACCTTTACCAAATGGATTATTTTCATCAACCGTTGATTCGTCGTATGTGGAATCAATAGCGATGAAAGCTTTTAAATTTTCCATCATTTCCGCTTCATAGGAAGCAGTAAGCTTTTTGTAAAATTCTTTTTCCATAACTACTCCTTCTTCAAATTTTTATTAATAATGATATTTAGTCCATCAAGATTCAAATTGCGATCATAGATGAAACTATCACCAAGAATTTCCTTCACATAAACTGCGCCACCACCAGTAAGGATATGCTTACAAGGGTAGCCAATTTCATTTTCTAAACGATTGATAAGACCGCTTATCATATCAGCGTGTCCGTATACAATGCCCGCGTTCATCGCACTTAAAGTATTTTTAGCAATGACTGTTTTAGGGGCAATTAAAGAGACTTCCGGAAGAAGCGCCGCTTTATTTGATAAAGAAAATGCACTTAAAGTTAAGCCCGGCATGATTAAACAAGCTGAGAAGGTGCCGGCTTTATCAAGTAAAAGAATCTTACTTGCGGTACCTAAATCAGCGATGATACATGGATAATCGTATTTTTCTTTAGCGCTTACTAAGTCAGCGATTAAATCGTTACCAATTTCCATTGGGTTATCAACTTTAATGGATAAACCCGTTTTGGTACCTGGACCAATGAGGATTGGTTCCTTATTAAATAACTGCTTTAAAGCGGTCATTAAAGGTAAATTGACTTGTGGCACAACAGAAGAGAAGATAACGTTATTAACTTCGTTAGCTTTTAAGCCAAGTTCATTGAAGCTCTTCTTAAAAAGAAGATAGAACTCGTCATCTGTTAATCTATCGTCGGTGTTAAAAGATAGTCTTTCAACAAGAACGTTATCTTTATAAGCACCAATACCAATTGTGGAATTACCCACGTCAACACAAATATTCATATTAAAGAGCCACAATATTCACGATACGGTTTTTCACCACGATAATCTTCTTGATTTCCTTACCTTCAAGGTTACGTTTCACACCTTCAAGGGCTAAAGCGGCTTGTTTCACCACTTCATCATCTTCGTCTTTAGCAATTTCGAGTTCGCCTCTCACCTTGCCGTTAACGGAAACACCCATCTTAATAGTGTTGAGCACTAGTTTGGATTCGTCATATTTTGGCCATTCAGCGAAAGCGATTGTTTCATTATGACCAAGTAATTGCCACATTTCTTCACCGAGGTGTGGGCAAATACAAGAGATGAGTTTGACAAATCCTTCAGCGTATTTCTTGCTTAATTTATTCACGCGATAGACTTCGTTAATGAAAATCATCATTTGGCTAATCGCCGTATTGAATGAAAGATTTTCATAGTCTTCGCTGACTTTCTTAACTGTTTGATTGTAAATCAAATCAAGTTCTGGTGTGTCTTCTTCGCTGACAATGCCGTTTTCAATAATGATACGATAAACTCTTTCTAAGAATTTATGAGCGCCTTCGACACCTTGGTTAGACCATGGTTTACTCGCTTCAAGAGGTCCCATGAACATTTCATATAAACGGAGAGTGTCCGCACCATATTGTTCACAGACATCTAATGGGTTAACAACGAATTCTGGATAACGTTTACCCATCTTGATGTTATTGGCGCCTAAAATCATGCCTTGGTGAACGAGTTTTTTAAATGGTTCATCAAAGCTGATATAGCCTTTATCATAAAGATACTTAGTCCAAATACGGGAATAGATTAAGTGACCGACAGCATGTTCTGGTCCACCGATATAAAGGTCAACAGGTAACCAGTGATCGGCTAATTTCTTATCACAGAACACTTTATCGTTGTGTGGGTCAACGTATCTTAAGAAATACCAAGATGAACCCGCACTACCTGGCATGGTACTTGTTTCACGTTTACCGTGTAAACCATTATGGTTATATTCTTTCCACTCTTTGGCGTTTTCTAATGGCGCTTGTCCATTATGACCTTTATAGTCATCGAGTTCTGGAAGAACGAGTGGTAATTCATCATCATCTAAAGCGTGGACTTCACCGTTATCTAAATGGACAACAGGCACTGGTTCACCCCAGTATCTTTGTCTAGCAAAAATCCATTCTCTAAACTTATAGTTAATTTTCTTTTCACCGATGCCTTTTTCTTTTAAGAAATCAATCATCTTATTAATGGCGTCTTCTTTATTCATGCCATTTAGGAAACCAGAATTAATGTGTGTACCATCTTCTTCATAAGCTTCTTTAGAAATATCGCCGCCTTCTAAGACTTGGATGATATCTAAACCATATTTCTTAGCAAAGGCATAGTCTCTACTATCATGGGCTGGGACCGCCATGATGGCGCCTGTACCATAGCTAGATAAGACGTAATCGGAAATATAAATAGGCACTAATTTATCATTAGCAGGATTAATCGCATAAGCACCGGTAAAGCAACCGGTCTTTTCTTTATTTAAAGAGGTTCTTTCGATTTCGCTCTTTTTGCTCGCTTCATCAATATAAGCAAGAACATCCTTTTCTTGTTCTTTGCTCATAATCTTTTTAATTAAAGCATGCTCTGGAGAAAGGACACAGTATGTGCAGCCAAATAATGTATCAGCGCGGGTTGTGAAGACTACGAAAGATTCATCGCTATTCGCGACTTTAAATCTAATTTCCGCACCAATGGACTTGCCAATCCAGTTTCTTTGGATTTCTTTTGTGCTTTCTGGCCAATCGATTCTATCTAAGCCTTCTAATAAACGTTCAGCAAATTTTGGTTGATCAATAACCCATTGCTTGAGGTTCTTTCTAATAACAGGATAGCCACCTCTTTCACTCTTACCGTCAATAACTTCGTCGTTACTTAAAACGGTACCGAGTTCTTCACACCAGTTAACTGGCATATCGATGTATTTAGCGTAGCCATCTTTAAATAAGCCTTTGAAGATCCACTGTGTCCAATGATAGAACTTTGGATCACTGGTGAGAATGACTCTATCCCAGTCATAGTCAAGGCCGATATGTTTTAATTGTTTTGTAAAATATTCAATATTTTGTTGGGTGAAACCTTCTGGGTTATTACCTGTTTGAATGGCGTATTGTTCCGCTGGTAAACCGAAAGAGTCATAGCCGATTGGGTGAAGAACGTTAAAGCCTTGCATTCTTTTCATACGGCTAATGATGTCGGTTGCGGTATAACCTTCTGGGTGACCAACGTGTAAACCCACACCGCTTGGATAAGGGAACATGTCTAAAGCATAAAACTTCGGTTTAGAAAAATCCCAGACGTCAGTTTTAAATGTTTGATTATCTTCCCAATACTTTTGCCATTTGGCTTCGATTTCGCGATGATTGAATCCCATATATATACACTTCCTTTTATAGACAACTAGTTATTTATTTAACTAGACTCTTGTAAAGTTTAATGTATTCTAACGTACTCTTCAACCATGAATTATCAGTAACCATGGCATTTTTCATTAATTGATGGAGGATTTTCTTGTTTTGATAGACATCATAGGCGTACATTGCGGTGCGTGTCATCTCGTATGTGCTATAGGCGTCAAAACCAAAACCATTGCTTGTTTCAGCATTGCTACCGTCATAACAAATAACACTGTCTTTAAGACCACCAGTACGTCTTACGATTGGTAATGTGCCATAGCGTTGAGCAATCATTTGACCTAAGCCACATGGTTCAAATAAGGATGGCATGATAAAGAAGTCACTAGCGGCGTAAACCTTATGGGCTAAGTTATCGCTATAACCGATAAAGATACCGACTTGTTCTGGATATCTACTTCTTAATTCTTCCCATCTCTTTTCGTATTGATGTTCACCACTACCAAGCATAAATATGCTTGCACCTCTTCTAATTAGTTCTTCAACCGCTGGGAAAATGATATCAAAACCTTTTTGCCAGGTAATACGAGTAACTAAAGAAAATAATGGTCCTTTAGTGTTCTTCAAACCATATTGATTCATCAAAGCTTCTTTGTTGGCTTTTTTACCACTGACTAAGTTCTTTTCATTAAACGGCTTAGCGATTTGTTTATCTTCGTTAGGATTAAATTCTAAATAATCGATACCGTTTAAGATACCAGAGAAATCCCATTCACGATATCTTAAGACTTGGTCTAAGCCCATACCACCTTCTGGAGTTAATAACTCTAAATGGTGAGTTGGACTCACTGTGGTAATCTTATTTGCGTAGACAATACCCGCTTTTAAGGTAGAGACTTGATCTTTGAAACGGACGGAACCATTATCAAAGTATTCATCGGTTAAATTATAGAAATCACCCAAGGTGAATTTAGGCATTAAACCTTGGAAAGCAGGATTATGGATGGTGAAAACAAACTTTGTTTTAGCGAATTTCGCTTGGCATTCATCATCCACACGTAATAGGCATGGAAGCATACCAGCTTGCCAGTCATGGACGTGGATAATGTTTGGATACATGCGCTTAGTGAGCATGAACTGTTTGACTGCCATTGTGAAGAAGGCGAATCTTTCACCATCATCGAAATCACCATAAATATGGCCTCTTTCGAAATATTGTTGGTTTTCAATAAAGTAATAATTAATTCCTTCAGTAACTAGTTGATAGACATCGACGTTTTGTTTTCTCCAAGACATGTGCGTCTTAAAGGAAGCTGCTTTCTTAAGAACCTTCTCAGAAATTTGACGACGGATACTATCATAGAAAGGTAAGAAGATCGAAACTTCTTCCCCCATTTTCACTAATTCTTTAGAAAGAGAATAAACGACATCAGCTAAACCGCCTGTTTTACAAAACGGGCGTGCTTCGCTGGCAACCATGGCTATTTTCATTTTATATATTTGCTCCAAAACTAATGTACATGAAGTGATCTTCATCACCCGCGACATCGCGGATTTCTCTAATCTTGACGTTCTTATCGGCGACCACATACTCTAGATGTGAACCCTTACCGACTTTAGTGCCACTGAAGAGGATGCAGTTTTTAACCACCGCTCCTTCTTCGACAATAACGTCACGAGAAAGAATTGAATTGATGACTGTGCCTTTGATTCTTGAACCATTAGAAACGAAAGAATTTTCGACAACAGCCTTTTCTCCATATAACGCTGGAGGGGTATTGTGTGTTGTGGTATAGATTGGCCAATCTTCTTTGAAGAGTTGTTTTCTTACATCGTAAGATAATAATTCTCTCGAATATTTAACGAAGTTATCAAATGTTAAGATTGGGGCGACATAGCCATCAAACGAGAAAGCGTTAACTTCATATAAACCATTTGTGGCGCAGTAATTGACTAAATCACGAATGTTAAACAAGGTGGAAATCTCTCTTGTTTTGTTAATAAGTTCCACGAGAGTTTTATAGTCGAAGATAAAGACTTCTAAAGAAATTTGTGCATCTTTCGCAGTGCCCATATTAATCGCGAAGTCTTTAACAAGGTGATTTTCTGTTTTAACGATATCGCAGTTTAAGAACTCTTCTTTAGCGTTCTTTACTCTTTTATAAATAAGAGAAATCTTACGGCCAGATTCAATATGCATATCGACATATTTTCTGAAGTCCATGCTCGCTAAGAAGAATGAATTAGCGACGACAACATAATCACAATCTAAACCTTCAAAATGGAGACGGTTAGATAATAAGTTATTAATGTCTGTATTGAATTTATGACTTGGAACATTTTCATTATAGAAAATGCGTTGTGTACCAGTCTTTGTGTTATTGACCCAAATAGAACCATCTCTTACGTGAGAAACCACACTATGGAGATGACGGTCGACTAAGATAGAAACACGGTCAATACCAGAGTTAGAGAAATTAGATAACGCAAAGTCCATAAGACCATATCTTCCTAAGAATGATACAGTACCAATAGGACGCTTTTCGGTTAACTTACCAAGATGAGGAGCATCGTGTAAGTCACAAATACCAACTACTTTTGCCATATTAGTGAGTCACCTTTCCGCCAACTAAGGCTATTTCTTTACTGTTAAGATTAACTTCTACGCCACTTTCAATAATGGTATTAGGAGCAACAATGGCGTTAGAAATTTTGGCTCCTCTTTTAATAACAGAGCCTTCCATCACGACACAGCGATCAACAATAGCGTCTTCTTCAATTAAAACTTCATTAGAAATAACGGAAGAATTAACTTTACCTAAGATAATCGCGCCTTGGTTAGCAATGGATGATTTAATAGAGGCTTGCTTACCTAAATAGTGAGGCAAGGAATATGTATCCTCTGTATATATACGTGTCGACATGTCTCCATAGAAATGTAAATCACTTCTATCAAGAGCGACGTCCATGTTGGCTTCATGTAATGATTGAAGAGTACCAACGTCTCTCCAATAACCTTTGAATCTATAAGCTTGTAACTTTAAGCCATCTTTCAACATTGTTGGAATGATATCACCACCGAAATCGTGATTTGTATCTAAATCTCTATCAGCAATTAAATACTTTCTTAAGACCTTCCAAGTGAAAACATAGACACCCATGGACGCTAAATTGCTCTTTGGATGTTTTGGTTTTTCTTGAAATTCGGTAATACGGTCAGTTTTATCAACCGCCATAATACCAAAACGGCTAGCTTCTTTTGGATCAACTTCGATAACAGAGATGGTTGCGTCTGCGCCGCTATCAGCGTGTAAATCAATCATTTCGTTATAAGTAGTTTTATAAATATGGTCACCTGAAAGGATCAAAACGTAATCAGGTTGTAAGCCATCTAAGAATTCAATGTTTTGTGTAATGGCATCCGCTGTGCCTTTATACCAGTTAGCACCTTCGTCTGTTTGACGAGGAGCGATGGAAGTTAAAAGAGAGTGAACACCATTAAAGCCCCATTTCTCACCATTACCAATGTATGTGTCGAGTAATGTTGGCTCATATTGTGTTAAGACGCCAATTCTGTTAATACCACTATTGGCGCAGTTACTAAGTGGAAAATCAATAATACGATACTTGGCTGCGAAAGAAACAGCAGGTTTGGCCATTTTTTTAGTTAAAAGACCTAATCTGGTACCTTTACCGCCAGCGAGTATCATCGCTACGACATTATGTGACATAATATGCTCCTTATGTATGTATATAGTATAGCATTACGCATACACACATGAGAAACATTTTTGCGAGTTTATTTAAACTTGCTATAATAACGTCATGAAAGTTTCAGTCGACGTCAAAAGAACTATCAAAATATTCATCATAATGGATCTTATTTTCGCCGCTCTTTTGTTCTTATCTTGTATCAATTTATTCCTATTCACTAAGTTTGGACCAATCCAAATTATGGTCATCATTGTTTATGTAGCGGTCTCTATTCTCATGTTAGTGCTCTCCCTTAAACGTAATTTTTATGTTATTGAAAGCAAGTATATTGTCGTTGTGAGAAGCTTTAAAAACATGTATTACAATTACTCCGATGTAGTGTATATCGATGAAGAGCAATCTGAAAGAAGAAAGATTCTCTGTTTCTGCACTAATAAGGGACATACACGTTACTTACCCTTTGATAAGAATGCTGAAATCTATAAAGCAATGCTTAAAAGATGTCATAACTTATTAAGTGAAGAAGAGTTCAAACGCCGTTTTCCTAACGTTAAGTTATAGGTTAACTAGTGTTTCGGTTTTGTTAATATCCACTATTTAATGTGAAAATTTGAATTTTCAATATTAAACAATTTTAAATATTTCTTGTTGATATGGGTTTTATCTTATGATAATATATATCGGCAACAAATTAGGAGGACAAGATATGTCAAGAGTATGTCCAGTATTAGGTAAAGGTCCATTAAGCGGTAACAACCGTTCCCACTCATTAAGAGCTACTCGTCGTAGATGGAACGCTAATCTCCAAGTTCGCACTGTTGTTGTTGATGGCAAAGAAATGCGCATTCGTATGTCTACAAGAGCATATCGTAGTCTTAACAAACAATATAAGGATCGCTAATCTTTTTACTAAAAGACAAGATAAAAAAACGACTCGAGACGAGTCATTTTTTTATGCCATAAAACTAATAATTAATAACGGAATTGGTGAGAGTATAAAAGTGAAGATTGCCCACCACTCATTGAAGGCCATCGGAATGAACTTTGGTCTAATCATGGTGACGTTACCGTCTTTATCTTCGCTCTTATCCATATAGATTCTATATGTCGCGCGAGGATTAAGTAAGAACACTAGCATCGCTAGGGACATAATCGCGCCTATAATAAAGGCGATAATATAAACTGGTTTATAGGCGTTAAGAGAGTCTTTTAACTGTGGATAAATGACGCAGCACGCTAATGCAGGCATCGCAAACGCGCACACCATTGTTAAGGTCGACATCATCATATGCATTCTTAAATACTGTAATGGCATAAAGAGTAAGCAACATATTGTCACAGAAATTAAGAAAGCAATAATCACTAAAACAAAAGCAGGAACATTATTTCCCACTTGTTGTGTATTTAAATAAAAGATATAAAAGGCAATTGTGCCAATAATAGAAATAATAAAGGCAATATTGCCGTAGATGTTGTTTTTAAAAGCGTTTGGATAGTTAAACTCATAAGGAAACATTCTTGTGAAAGAATACTTCACATCGTGCTTTTTAAAGTAAAAAGTCGATGAAAAGAAATAACCACCCACGAAGAATGTGAGAGTTACGATAAAAATGCAAAGAGGGAGTAATCCAGGCATCTTACTTAATTAAACTATCGTACCTTTCTTGGAAATCTGGCGCGCTAAATAAATAACTACCAGCCACTAAGACATCAGCGCCCATATTAAGGCAGTCTTTACCGGTAATATCATTAATACCACCATCAACGGAAATTAAAGCACTACTTCTCACTTCAACGATTTCGTTAATGAGAGCGCTAATCTTATCGAGAGATTCTGGGATGAACTTTTGTCCACCCATACCAGGTTCAACGCTCATGACAAGAACGAGATCAAGTTTATCAAGGAATGGGAAGATTTTTTCTACAGGTGTAGCTGGTTTGATAGATAAGCCAGCTTTCATTTTATTTTTATGGATTTCTTTAATGACTGCATTCACTTCATCATCATCTTTGCAAGCTTCATAATGGAAGGTTAAATAGTCAGCGCCAACTTTAGCGAACTTTTTCACAAAGCTCATTGGATCATTGACCATGAGGTGAACGTCTTTAACGAAATCAATTTTTGTGAATAATCTTTCAAAGAAGAGATTACCGAAAGAAATATTTGGAACGAAGTGACCATCCATGACATCGAGGTGGACCCATTCACAGCCCGCTTTTTGCATTTTTTCCAATTCTTTTTCTAAGTGAAGATAATCACACAACAAGATTGATGGGGAAATAATGATATTCTTCATTTTGCGTACCTCTCTTTTTTAAAAATCGCTTCTTCTGATAATTTTTTGTAGCATTCATAGACGAGAGATGAAATCTCACCAAAAGCTACCCTCTCTTTTATTGCACACCTATTTTCACTTAAGTGCAAGCAATTTGCAAAATAACATTTATTATATAAAGAATAGAAACCAGGATAGAACGCTGCTAGGTCCTCTTTATAGAGATTTAATTCTAAAGACGAGAATCCAGGAGTGTCGGCAATATAGCCTCCTAAATATGGTAAGAGGATGACTTCTTTGGTTTGGTGTTTACCTCTTCCAAGCGCCATCGAATACTCGCCAACCGCTCTTTCGTAGTTACTATCAATCGCATTAATTAAAGATGATTTACCAACACCGGTTTGGCCCATAATGCAGCTCACTTCATCTTTAAATAAAGCCTTTACTTCTTCTAAACCTTCCTTGGTTTTATTAGAGATAAAATATGTCTCAACGTTGATGCTTGAGAAGGTCTCTTTAATCTGTTTTATGAGCGATTCATCCCTCTCTTTATCGATCTTTGTAATAACGAGTTTTGCCTTGATATTATGCATATTAGCGTAGGTTAGATATTTAAATGCAAGCAAGAAGGAAAACTCCGGTTCAGTTAAAGAGAAAACCAGGATGATTTGACTAATATTCGCAATGAGCGGACGTTTAAGAGCACTACTTCTTGGATAGATGTTATCTATGACCATCTCATCGGGATTAAACTCCACGATATCACCAACGATTGGTTTAACACCTTGATTACGAAAAACGCCACGTGGCTTTGTGTGATAAACCACTTCATCCGCTCTAACGGCGTATAATCCACATGTAATTCCGACGATTAAACCCTTCATTATTTAAATCCAAAGATCCTCGCAATGAACGACTTCTTTTCTTTAAGAATTTCTGGTTTCTTGCTTACTTCAAGCAAGTCATCATAGAATTCGTCTGCTCCTTTATATCTTTCGCCTAAGCGCTTTTTAGTAGCGCTAGCGATAATCTTTTCAATTTCTTTTGGGCAGTTTGGTACATATTTTTTAACAGGAGGGAACTTCTCCTTAATATGGGCAACTGCGACGTTAACTGGAGTATCTTTATCAAATGGGACATGACCAGTTAAAAGTTCATAGAAGGTCACACCTGCCGCATAAATATCAGATTGAATGGAAGCAGGTTTACCTTGAGATATTTCTGGGGCTAAGTAATGGACTGAGCCCACAATTTCACTAGTTTTGGTTAAGCCATCATCCACGCCTTCAGCTTGGGCAATACCAAAGTCACCTAATTTAATCGTACCATCAGGCATGACAAAGATATTTTGTGGTTTGATATCACGGTGAATGATGTTGTGTTGATGCGCGTAGAAAAGCGCGGATGTGAGTTGAAGCATATAGCTCACCGCTTCAGAAATTGGAATAGAAGTTCTAAAGTCGAGCATATCTTTCATTGTTTGACCGCGAATATATTCATTAGCGATATATGGTCTGCCTTCAATTGTGCCATGGTTAAACACCTTCACGATGTTAGGGTGATTTAAAGAGGAAGCAATTGTAGCTTCGTTTTGGAAACGACGAAGATTGATGGGGTTACGCATGACGTCTTCCCTAATCATCTTAATTGCCACTTTTCTTTTATTAATGATGTCGGTGGCTTCATAGACTTCCGCCATACCACCATGACCGATTCTCGCTTCAATGCGGTAACGGCCATCCACTAGAGATCCAATCTTGATTGTGCTCATGATTGTGCCTCCCAAATGACGACAGCAATGTTGTCGCTACCACCATTTTTATTGCCTATAGCAATAAGTTCGTTAACTTTTTGTTCAACAGAATCTTCGCTTTTTAAAACTGAGGCAATATCATTTTTTGGGACATTGTTATATAAACCATCACTACAAAGGAGGACTGTTTCTCCCATGTATGGGAATGATTTAATATCGATAGAAGCACTTGGATAAACGCCTAAAGCGTTCATTAAAACGTGTCTTTTTGGATGGATTAATGCTTCTTCTTCGGTAATTTGTTTTGTTCTTAATAGATAACCAACATAGGTTTGGTCTTCACTCATTTGCTCAAATTCACGGTTTCTTAAGAAATAACATCTTGAGTCACCAACATGGCCTAAGATGGCGGTGTCTTTAATAATGAGTAAAAGAGTTAATGTAGTACCCATTCCTTCGTATGAAGGATTGCTTCTTGATTGTTCGTATACGCATCTATTTGCTTCACGGATAACGTTGCCCACCCAAAACTTTGCAAAATAACGATTCATAAAACCTTTGCGGCTTTTAAATGATGAAATCACTGTATTGATCGCTAAAGAGGAAGCCAAATCACCTTTGCTTTGTCCACCCATGCCGTCACAGACGACGAGCAAAACATTGCCAGAGGCATTGATTAAAGCACAGGCTTGGTCTTCGTTACTTAAGCGCACTTTGCCAATATCTGTTTTAAATGAGAAGCGTCCAGTTAAATATTTTTTCATGAACGTCCCTCCTCAACTTTGGCGCGTAATTGACCACACGCTGCGTCAATATCGCTGCCGAATTCTTTTCTAATAGTCGCTGTTACTCCACCTTTCATGAGGTAATCAAGAAAAGCGTGGACACGGTTACCACTAGAACGATGGAATTCTGAGAATGTATTGGTCTCATTATAAGGAATGAGATTAACATAACCCATTGTTCCTTTAATTAATTTAATTAACTCTTGAGCGTGTTCTTTGGTATCGTTGATACCTTCTAGGAGTAAATATTCATAAGTGACTCTGCGTTTAGTTTCTTTTTCATAATACTTAACCGCTTCAATGACTTTCTCTAAAGGATAAGCACGGTTAATTTTCATGAGTTTGCTTCTAAGTTCGTTATTAGGAGCGTGTAAAGAAATAGCGAGATTTGTTTGCATGTGTTCATCAGCATATCTATAGATATTCTCAACGATACCACATGTTGAAACAGTAATATGTCTAGCACCAATAGCTAAACCCTTTGGATGATTAGCGATTTTGATAAAATCTAAAACGTTGTCATAGTTATCAAATGGTTCACCAGTACCCATCACCACAATATGAGTGACATGTTGACCTCTGTTCTCTTCTTTGAGCAATTGATTAATCAATAAAATTTGCCCCATCATTTCTTCAGGGAGCAAATTCCTTTGTTTGCCTAAGAGACCAGAGCTACAGAAGGAGCAACCCATGTTGCACCCGACTTGCGAGCTCACACAGACAGCACACCCATATGAGTAGCGCATAAGAACGCACTCGACTTTCGCCCCGTCTTTGAGTTCGACAAGTAGCTTAATTGTGCCATCCTTACTCACTTGTTTTGTGTAGATGCTTGGTAGATCTAGACAGTATTTTTCTTTTAATACTTCACGGAATGATTTAGAAATATCACTCATCTCATCAAAAGATGTGGCTTTCTTTTCATAAATCCATGAGAAAAGTTGCGTGGCGCGATAAGGCTTTTGGCCTTCTTGTTCCATTAACGCGATGAGTTTATTGATTTCTACACCGTAAAGATTAATCATTCTTTTTAGCCTTTTTCAAAGCGGCAAAATAGTAAGAACCACCATATTTCTTATATGGGAAATATAGCTTATCTCTTAATAATGTGAATTCTTCGTTTTCTTGGAGGAATTCATTGATAATGTTGATACTTTCTTTCTTTGAAAGAGTATCCACTAAGTAGAGAAGATAACCATCATCTTCAACTTGCGCAGCAGCTTCTTTTAAAGCCACTTTTTGATTAGCGATTAATTCATCAAGTTTTGACATATCAAAACGGAGGAAATAATCTGGTAAGAGTTGTAAGAGATTTAATCTAGAAGATTCTGGCATCACGATAAATGTGTGCACAGGTTTAGATAAGCAAGTAATGATTGAGGAAGCTTGAGCTTCATAAACATTAACACCCTTAATCGAATTTTTCGCTAAGAAGTTTTTAGTGTTAGTAGCTGTGCTTAAGTTCGCCGCAATGTATTCCACGGCAGGGACACCACCTTTTCTTGATTTTAAATCAACAAAAATGTCGTTAGCGTATTCAGCATAGACTGCGATACCTCTTAATGGATCAAGATCACCTTCATCAAGCATTTCTTTAAACGCTAGAGCAAGAGGTGAGGCTAAACCATTTTCATTAACTTCGGAGTTTTTAAATCTAAGTTCGCCTTTATATAGCGCCATACCTGGAGCGCCTTCAATAGCTTCAAAGTCTGGATATTTAGCGAAGAATTCTTCGTCGGATAATTTATTATTATCAATTCTTACAACCGTTGGGGCCGGTTTGCTATTACTTCTTAAAGTTTTATTAGCAGAAATATGACCGAACTGTTTGGTCCACATCTTAATGATGTCCACTGGTGTGTTATAGCGGTAGGAAAGGAATTCAAAAGAACCCACTTCGATTTGTTCTGGAACGAGTTTCTTTTCTTCAAGGTATGGGGCAATGAAGTCTTGGACTTTAACTTCACCCTCCTTGAGATACTTTTCTACTTCCTTGTTACATTCTTCTTGATCAAATTTCTTGATGAAGAGTGCATTGCTAAACGCAATCAATAACGCAATTACGCCAAGAGATTCCATATCTGGATATTGTTTTTTGATGACGTTAGACATCACGAGATAGTGACGTAAGACGCATCCCACCATCGCAGAAACGGCATTTCTTTCTTCTTTAGTTAAGTCGTTGCGTTTGAAAGCTTGCTTTAATGCAAGAGAAAACGGAGTGTTTTCGTAAATGATTTTGTTTAGTATGTCCTTTGCTAAAACATGTGGAGTCATAATAGACCCTCCTGATGACGGTTAGTCGTTATTGAAGTTTTGGAAGATATCGCCAGTGAAGATTTCGTCTTCGCCTTCTCCTTCTTCCATATCCTCATAATCCTCATTAGCAACATCGACTAAATTATCGCTAGCGATAAAGCGTGGATAACTGTCGTTAAATTTGCTGTAGCGATCATCTTGCGAATAATAATAGAATTCAAGAATCTTATTAATCGCGACATCGCCGATACTTTCTAAGATTAAATGGGCCACTTGGTCTTGTAAGACCGCGACCTTTTTAGGCGCATGAACATGGATGATAATATTCCAAGATGTTTGTTCAACACCGTTATGGAAGACCATGTTTTCAGGCGCTACAAATAAAATTTCGTCTTCGCTTAATTCGTAAAGTTTGGCTAGGTTAGGAGTCATTTCACGAGACAAGCGACCAACGACAAATTGATCGAGACCATATATAGTAACAGTAATCATATAAATTAAATACCTCGGAAATAGTATAATACAAAGAATACCATTTTTATACTAAAAATCGTATGGGTCGATATTAATCAATAATTCGTACTTGTTATTATAGGCAAATAATTGCTGCATTTTTTCAAATATTTGATGCGCTTTTTGTGGGTCTTTAAACTTCACTAGAATGCTTCTAACATGTAAGCCCATATCAAAAGGAATATATGGTGTTGATGGGCCAAGTATTTGGGCGGTATCCATAAATTCATCGTTTAAAAAGTCGACGATTCGATATGTATTTTCAATAACGTTTTCTTCGTTTTTAGCGCGTAATGTCACACTAGCTAAATAGGCATATGGAGGATAAAATTGTAGTTTACGCATTTCCATCTCTTTACGATAGAAAAGTTCATAGTCTTGTCTAGCGGCAAATGTAATCGCGTAATGGCTTGGTAAGTAGGTTTGGATGATTGCGGTTCCAGGTTTATCTTTTCTTCCAGATCTACCAATTGCTTGGGTAATAAGTTGGAACGCTCTTTCATTGCTACGATAAGAAGGCATGGATAAACCAATATCCGCTAAAACGATGCCAACTAGTGTCACATCTGGGAAATCATGGCCTTTAGCAATCATTTGGGTGCCAATTAAGACATCAGCTTCTTTCTTTCTAAAAGCCTCTATTACTTCAGGGATTTTGCTCTTGTTTTTTGCTGAATCACTATCAAGTCTCAGTGTTCTAGCGCTTGGGAAAAGACGTTGCACTTCTTCTTCAATTCTTTCCGTACCGAAGCCTGTTTTCATGAGGTGAGTTCCACCACATTCTGGACATGTTTCTCCTAGTGGTTCAACATAGTCACAGTGATGACATTTAAGCATATTATCTTTCTTATGGTAGGTTAGTGCAATTCCACAGGTTGGACACTTAAAGACATGCCCACAGTTACGGCAAGTAACATGAGTGGAAAAGCCTCTTCTATTGATAAGAAGAATAGCTTGTTCATTCCTCGCTAGTGTCTCATGAATGGACTGTCTTAATGTATGAGAGAAGATATAACTATCACGATCAATATTATGATAATCAAGCATGTTCACAATCTTGGTTGTTGGAAGTCTTTGATTGTTGATACGCTTTGTTAAATAAAGCATATGATAGACACCTTTTTGTCCTCTAGCCCTACTTTCTAAGGATGGAGTAGCGCTCGCTAAAAGTACTTTCGCGGAATGGTATTTACCTCGCATAATTGCGACTTCCCTAGCGTGATAGAAAGGAAGATTATCTTGCTTATATGATTCGGTATGCTCTTCATCGAGGATGATGAGACCAATATTTTTTAAAGGAGCGAATATCGCACTACGTACACCAACGACAATCTTACAATCGCCATGAGCGATTTTACGGTATTCATCATATTTCTCCGCTGGTGTTAATTCACTATGCAAAATAGCGACGTTATTTTGGAAACGATGGAGGAAGTATTCCACCATCATTGGGGTTAATGAGATTTCTGGAACAAGCATTAAAACTGATTTACCTGCTCTTAAAACTTGTTCTGATAGATTTAAATAAACTTCAGTTTTACCAGAACCAGTGACACCCTCTAATAAATAGACTAAATCATTAGAGTTATTGAACTCATCGATGACCTTATTTTGATCTTCACTGAGTTTAGGGGGAGTCTGATATTTATAATCAGGTATCTTTAACCTGCGTTTTTCTTCTTTAACAATCTTGATTCTTTCTTTTTCTAAGAGTTTATCAACGATGCTGACTTGTTTAATATCGCGTTTTAAAACACGACCTTCAAGTTTAATGAATCTTAATACTTCAATTTGCTTATTTGTTAAGTCTTCTTCAGACTCACTAATGACTTCCAAGAATTGGTCATAAGCAATCTTCGGCGCTTTTAAAGAAGACCTTCTTGGGGACAAACTTGGAGGCAGCATTGATTGAAGAACGCTGATTTTTGGAACGAGATAATATGAGGACACTTCATCTAATAAAGAAAGTAGTTCTTCATTTAATAAAGGTTCATCATCAATGACATCTTTGATTTCAGAAATCGAGAAGCCTTTTTCTTCTTCATATTCCTCAACACTTTTATTAGTTTCTTCTACTTTTACTATGTAACCGATAATATCTCGATGATTAAAATCGAGTAAAACTCGGATACCTTTGACTAGTTTCTTTTTGCCATTATAGAAATAAGAAAAAGGACGGTTTAATGAGCTTTTGGCATATTCAATCAGAACTTCCACTATTTGCATACTCAAACCGTCTCTTAGTCTCTATCAAATTCCTTAAGGATTTTTATAATTTCATCACCAGCGCGATTAATGCGATCGTTCATCACAATGAAATCGTAGTTCTTGGCTTTTTCCATTTCGGCTTCCGCTTTCGCTAAACGTTTTTTAATAACGTCTTCTGGCTCAGATTTTCTCTTTCTAATACGCGCTTCTAATTGTTTCATTGATGGCGGTTTCAAATAGAAGGAAACAACTCTATCATCTTTAACCTTCGAAAGTACTTGTTCAGCACCATTAATTTCAATCTCTAACAAGACGTTTTTGCCTTGGTTACGAAGATCTTCCACAATACTCTTTGGTGTGCCATAACGGTTACCAACGAATTCCGCCCATTCAAGGAAGTTATCGTTATCAATATTCTTTTGGAATTCTTCTTTACTAACAAAGTAATATTCCACACCATTGGTCTCAGTGGCGCGTGGTTCCCTTGTGGTCATTGAAACAGAAAATACCATCGGGAATAACTCACGATTCATAATGTATTTTCTCACTGTGCCTTTGCCGACACCTGATGGACCACTAAGAATAATTAATAACCCTTTTTTCATAGTACGACATATTTTATAAGATATTTATAAATAAGGCAACACCTGTTACCCTATTTTCTTAACTATATTCAACATTTTTGCTAAGATATTTTTATGAACTACTATTCCTACTCTTCTTTTAAGAAGGTCATCGATGAATTAAGAGAGAAAATCATTGGTTGCCGTATCAACAATATTACTGTGATAAATTCACATGATTTTTTATGTACGCTTTCAATGATTAAAGAAGAAAAACTTCTTATTTCTCTTAATCACCAACACCCATTTATCGCCTTAGTGGATATCAAAAAGACCGAGCCCACTATTACGGGTACGCTAAATGAGTCTTTAAGAAAATTTCTTAAAGATGCCTATATTGTGGACCTCTCTTTAGATAACGAAGATCGTATTGTGCATTTTATCATTCAAAAGGCGAATGATTATTATGAAAAGGTAGTCACGCATTTATATTTAGAATGCATTCCTCAAAGAGCGAATCTCGTCTTTGTTAATGAAGAAGGTAAGATTATTCACGCGCTTCATTATTCAGGTGTCACTACCGCTAGACCAATCTTAAATAACTTATCTTATGAGTTCCCAACCCGTGGGGAATTAAAAGAAGATAATGAAGTTCCTAGCTTAAAAGAGATTAAGCAAAAAACGATGGATTATTATGAAAACGCTCTACTAGTGCATAAAAAAGAAAAGTTCTTACCTTTATATCGCTATATCAAATCTCGTGTTAAGTCTTTGAATAAGAAAACTGGTGTTCTTTCTATAGAAATCGAATCCGCGAAAGAACATCTTTCTGATGCTGATCATGGTAACTATCTATTAGCGTATCAATACGATAAAGAACTATTAGAGGAATATCTTAAAGATAACAATATCGTTTTAGATGACACTAAATCAGTTGTCGAAAACGCTAATAGTATGTTCAAGAAATATAAAAAGAGCAAAAGAACAATCGAAATGGCCTCTTTAGAAATTGAAAAAGCGAAGCAAGAAGAAGATTACTTAACGTATTTATTAAGCAGCTCTCAGTTCATGAATGACGAGGAACTATTTGCCCTCAGTCAAGAGCTCCTTCCTAAGAAACATCTCAAGAAGAAAGTTTCCCCAATTAAATGCTCATATATCATTTATGATAATGTGAAGATTTCTTTTGGCAAGAACGCTTCTTCTAATAATGAGTTAACTTTCAAGATTGCTAAGAAAGATGACTATTATTTGCATATCAAAGACTATCATGGAGCGCATGTCATTATTCATAATCCTAATCCAAGTAACGAAGTTAAACTTATCGCCGCGGAATTATGCTTAATTCTTTCTAATAAAAGCGCTGGCGATATTATGATTACCGAAATGAAAAATGTTAAAAAAGGCCACGCTTTAGGCGAGGCTAATTTGCTTAACTATTCGACAATTACTCTAAGTAAAGTTAGAGAATCCACGATTGAGCTATTAGTAAATAAAAAGGACTATTAGTCCTTAAATAAGAAATCTGGTCCTTTAATTGCTTCCTCAGTCGCAAGATTGGGGAAGTTTTGTTGTCTAAGGACTTCATAAGCCACTAAGGCAACACAGTTAGATAAGTTTAAGCTTCTCGCTTCAGGGACCATAGGAATACGCATTAAGCGGTCTTCGTGTTCTTTTAAGATATCATGAGGAATACCTGTTGATTCTCTTCCAAACATTAAGTAGATATCTTTTACTGGATTAGATAAATCATAGGAAGAATAAACTGTTCTAGCGTATCTAGTGACATAGTAGACATTCGCAGCAGGATTTTCCTTAAGGAATGTTTCATAGTCCTTATAGAAGTTCATCTTCAAATCATCGATATAGTCCATACCCACTCTTTTGAGATCTTTGGAATCAATCGAAAAAGTAATTGGTCCAATGATGTGTAATGTGGCGTGGATTGCGACACAAGTACGCATAATGTTACCAGTATTCTGTGGTTTTTCTGGACGATATAAAACAATATGAAGCATTAATAGCCTCTAGCTTTTCTTTCTGCGACGATGCGTGGTTCGATATCGTGATGATATCTTTTTAAGCACTCTTCAATGATGCGTTCTGCTTCTTCTCTATTCTTAAAGACTTCCACGGATGTGTCTTTACCTTCAAGAGTTTTATAAACTTGGAAGAAGTGTTTGATTTCTTCCATGATGTGAGGTGGGACCTCACTAATATCTTTATAGCCGTTATAGAATGGATCGTTTTTTGCAACAGCAATAATCTTTTCATCGTTAAGTCCGTTATCTGTCATGATAAGGACACCAATTGGAAGACATTCCACTAGTGACATAGGGACAATGGCTTCTGAGCAAAGAACTAAAACATCTAATGGGTCATAGTCATCTGCGAATGTACGTGGGATGAAACCATAGTTTTGTGGATAGTGAGTGGATGTGAATAAAACACGGTCTAAGATTAAATGACCTGTTTCTTTATCAAGTTCGTATTTGTTTTTGCTACCTTTAGAAATTTCAATGACCGCGAGAAAGTCTTGAGGAGTAACGCGGCTAATTTTAACATCATGCCAAGAATGCATATCTTTTCCTCCTAGTCGTTTTCATAAACGCTTATACGGTTATTGGCCCTGATAAGCGCTTTTTGGGCTCTTTCCACATCGATATTCACAAGCGCCGCTAAGCGTTCTTCTGCTCTCTTTTTTGCGTTTCTTGCTCTATCAATATCAATGTCGTCTTTGCTTTCGATGGACTCTAAAACAAGAGTGACACCATCTTTAGTAACATTGACTAAGCCTTCACCGACAGCATAGCACTTTCTTTCTCCGTTTTGGATAATTGTTAATTTAGAAACTCTCACTTTGGCGATTAAAGGAGCGTGGTTAGGTAATATACCTAAAACATACTCTTCTGTTGCGACGACTATTTCATCGACGTAACGGTCAAAGTATTTGCCAAAAGGAGTAAAGATTTCTAAAAGGAAAGTGCTCATTGTTTATATGACTCCGCTTTTTTACGGGCTTCTTCAATTGTGCCCACGTATAAGAAGGCCATTTCTGGAAGGTCGTCTGCTTCACCATCCAAGATGGCTTTAAAAGAACGGACTGTATCTTCTCTTTTGACAAAGACACCTTCTAGACCTGAGAATCTCGCCGCCACATGGAATGGTTGAGAGAGGAAGTTTCTGATTTTTCTAGCTCTCGCGACGACTTTCTTATCTTCATCAGATAATTCATCCATACCTAAGATAGCGATGATATCGCTTAATTCTTTATATCTTTCGAGTGTTTCGATAACACCTCTAGCCACATCGTAGTGTTCTTGACCAACGATGGATGGTTCAAGAGCGGTACTAGAGCTATTTAATGGGTCAACCGCTGGATAGATACCTAAAGCAGCGGTACCTCTATCGAGAACGGTCTTCGCATCTAAGTGTGAGAATGTGGTCGCTGGAGCAGGGTCAGTTAAGTCATCCGCTGGAACGTAGATTGCTTGGACGGATGTAATAGAACCACTACTTGTGGAAGTAATTCTTTCTTGTAATTGACCCATTTCTGTCGCTAAGGTTGGTTGATAACCAACAGCGGAAGGCATTCTACCTAAAAGAGCGGAAACTTCACTACCAGCTTGGGTAAATCTAAAGATGTTATCGATGAACAAAAGGACATCGCTATGTTCTTGATCACGGAAATATTCCGCCATAGTTAAACCACTAAGAGCGACTCTCATACGCGCACCTGGTGGTTCGTTCATTTGACCAAAGACTAAAGCGGTCTTATCAATAACACCTGTTTTTTGCATTTCATAGTAGAGATCGTTACCTTCTCTACTTCTTTCACCAACACCAGCGAAAACGGAAATACCACCTTTTTCGTTAGCGATGTTATTCATTAATTCTTGAATTAAAACGGTTTTACCAACACCTGCGCCGCCGAATAAACCGATTTTTCCACCTTTAACATATGGGCAAAGGAGGTCAATAACTTTAATACCGGTTTCAAAGATTTCAGTTTTGACGGATTGGTCTTTAAACTTTGGAGGTTGTCTATGGATGGACATTCTTTTCGCGTCTTTAACTGGTGGTTTGCCATCAATTGGTTCACCTAAAACATTGAACATTCTACCTAATGTTTCTTTACCAACTGGGACAGAGATAGGTGCTTCAGTAGAGATGACTTCCATCCCTCTTACTAAACCTTCAGTTGGGCCCATTGAGACACAGCGGACGGCATCGTCTCCAATGTGTTGCATAACTTCCACGGTTAAAGTTCTATCACCTTCTAAAGGAATGATTAACGCGGTTAATAATTCTGGAAGATGTTGATCTTTAAACTGGACGTCAACGATTGGTCCGACAACTTGTTTAATTGTTCCTAAGACTTTCTTTTCCATAAGTTTGCCTCCTACATATTACTAGCACCGACAATTTCGGTGATTTCTTGTGTGATTGCGCCTTGACGCGCTTTGTTAAATTCGATTTGTAAATTCTCGAGAAGTTCTTCAGCGTTCTTGGTGGCGTTTTCCATAGCATTACTTCTCGCTGCTTGCTCACACACTTCGCTTTCTAGAAACTTTGCGTAAACACTATTTTTTAAATAGATTGGGATAATAGCATTAAGCACAGCTTCTTGATTTGGTTCCATGATTGGTGGATAAGCTTCTTTAATGGTGTTCTCTATTTTTAACGGGAGAACTGTATAATCCACTGGATGGAATGTTAATGAGTTTTTATAAGCGGTATAGATGAGATGAATTTCTTTATATGTACCTTTTAGGTACTCATTTGAGATGAAACTCACAATTTGTTTAATAATTGCTTCATCACGAATCGAAGAATATTCTTTGAAATCTTCAATCTTAACAAACTTACCATCTTTATAGTGGGAGATGGCTTTCTTACCCAAGATAATGGCATCATCATTTTCACTGATGTGTGCATCTGCGAGACGGAATAAGTTATTGTTATAAGCCCCACATAAACCAAGGGAAGAAGATAAAACGATATAAAGGTTCTTATTTGCCTTTAGGTTAAGGTTGAAATAAGGATTATTACTTTCTTCCACACTAGAAAAGACTTTACGTGCAATTTCATCAATACGCAAAGCGTAATCTTTAGTCGCTAGCATCTTATTCTTCCACTTCTTGAGCTTAACTGTGGAGACAAGCTTCATTGCGGAAGTGATTTTATAAGAGCCAGTAACTGATTTAATTCTTTTCTTGATTCTGGTTACTTCTTGGGCCATACACTATTGATTCAAATTTTCAAAAAATTCTTTTAATTCCTTAGAAAGGATTTCTTCATCCTCAGGAGAGATTTCTTTATTTTTATTGATGTTATTTAAAACCTCACCGTTAGTGGCTTTAAATTCATCGTAAGCTTTATCTAAGACTTTACGGACTTGATTCTTATCTAAATTATCTAAGAAACCATTTTTCGCGACGAATAAGTCAAAGACTTGCTTATCTAATTGATAGACGTTGTATTGTTTTTGTTTGAGCATCGCCATTAAGGCTTCACCATGATTTAAGACTGATAATGTTGAAGCATCTAAATCACTACCAAATTGACTAAACGATTTCATTTCTAAGTAGCTAGCGAGTTCAATCTTTAAAGCACGGGCCACTTGTTTTGTCGCTTTATATTGGGCATCACCACCGACACGACTCACGGAAAGACCACTATCGATTGCTGGTCTTTGGCCGGCGTTGAATAAATCCGCTTGTAAGAAGATTTGTCCATCTGTAATGGAGATGACGTTAGTAGGAATATAAGCACTGATGTCACCGGATTGGGTCTCGACAATTGGTAAAGCGGTAATGGAACCACCACCAAATTCTGGAGCGAGTTTGCATGCTCTTTCAAGAAGTCTGCTATGTAAATAGAAGACATCACCTGGATAAGCCTCTCTACCTGGAGCTCTCTTTAATAAAAGAGATAAGGTACGATAAGCGACAGCGTGTTTACTTAAATCGTCATAAACGATTAAGACGTCTTTACCTTGATACATGAATTCTTCCGCCATCGCAGAGCCCGCATACGGAGCGATATAAAGTAATGGCGCTGGTTCACTAGCAGAAGCACTAACCACAATTGTGTAGTCCATCGCTTTAAGACGTTTTAATTTATCAACGATTTGCGCGACTGTGGAATTCTTTTGTCCGATGGCGACATAAATACAAATGACGTTCTTATCTTTTTGATTGAGGATGGTATCAATAGCGATCGCGGTTTTACCGGTTTGTCTATCACCGATAATAAGTTCTCTTTGTCCACGACCAATTGGGGTCATCGCATCAATCATGGTGATACCAGTTTCAAGTGGGGTATCAACACTTTTTCTTTTAATGACGCCTGGAGCGATTACTTCGATTGGGCGTCTATTAGTGGTTTTAATTTCACCTAAGTCATCGATTGGTTGACCAAGGGAATTGACCACTCTACCTAATAAGGCTTCACCAACTGGGACTTCCATAACCATCTTAGTGCGATTAACTAAATCGCCTTCTTTAACCAAGGAATCGTTACCTAAAAGGACAACACCCACACTATCGCTGTCCAAATTCATGACCATACCATAGACGTTATTAGGGAATAACAAAAGTTCACCAAGCATAGCTTTTTCTAAGCCATAGACATTAGCGATACCATCACCGACAGAGACGACTGTACCGACGTCATTGCTATCGATTTTGTGGCGGTAGTTTTTAATTTGCTCTTTAATAAGAGCGCTGATTTCATTAGCGTGGATTTTCATGATTAAAGCTCCTTTCCTAAGAGGTCAATCTGCATTTTTTCTAGTTGGTTTTTAATCGAACCATCATAGACGTGAGAATTGATCGCCACTTTGACACCACCGATTAAGGTTGGATCAATATGTGGGATGAGTTCAACATCCATGTGTTCAAGTTGACTAATCTTATCTTTGATTTTACTAACGGTTACTTTATCCAAAGCAAACGCGGAATAAATGAGCCCTTCCTTTACGCCTTTATATTCATTGCATAAAGAATTAAACGCCATGAGGATATCTTTAATCATATAGATACGATTATTATCAATAATGACCTTAATTAGATTAACGATGTCTTCATCAAAATCTTTCAAGATTTTAACAGCGATATCTTTCCTTTCATTACCACTCATAAAGCGGGAATCTAAAAGCAATAAGAAATCATTATTATCTTCAATAATTTCCAATAATGTTTTTTCTTCCTCTTGGAGCTTATCAAGTTTCTTTTCTTCTAAGCCTAAAGAGAACAATGCTTCAGCGTATGTTTGGGCAATTTGATTCATAGGTAAATTAATTTAAACGATTGATAAAGTCTTCCGCGAGTCGAGTGTTATCATCTTGATCGACTTCACGTTTTAAAATTTCTTTTGAAGCGGTTAATGCGACATTAACCATTTCTTTTCTAATATCGTTAAGAGCGTCTTGCTTCGCTTGAGCAATATCTTGTTCGGCGGCAATTTTCATGTCCTTAACTTCACTTCTGGCCTCTTCCATCATTGAGTCATATTTTTCTTGGCCTTTTTTAGTGGCGTTTTCAATGATTTGGCTGGCCTCACTTTTAGATTCACTTAAGATTCTTTTAGCCTCTTGAGTTTCCTTGACGGCTAAAGCGTGATTTTCAGTGGCTTGATCGATTTCTTGTTGAATGTAATCAGCACGCTTTTTAAGCATCTTTTTAATTGGCTTATAAGCGAAGAAGAAAACGACAAGTAGAAGGATAATAAAAGAAGAGAATTGAATGACAAAAGAAACCCAGTCAGGGATTAACTTTTGGGCAATCGATGCCATTTTTTCACCAATGTCATCCATGTTACTTAATACTTTAAGTACCATAATTCCTTCCTCCTATTACTTTGTAAATAAAATCAAAATTGAGATGAGCAATGAGTAAATAGCTGTGGTTTCAACAAGAGCACAGGCTAAGATCATTGAGGTTCTGAGCTTGCCATACATTTCTGGGTTACGGGACATACCGTCTAATGCGTGCGCACAGACCATGCCTTCACCAAGAGCACTAGGCATAACGCCTAAAATGGCAATAGCAGCGGCTAAAACGTTTAATGAACCGGTCATACTTTCTTCCTCCTTCCTAAATCATTTAAGTCAATGTCTTCTGGAATTTCTTGACCAATAAAGATAGAGGTCAAAAGAATGAAGACGAATGTCTGGATTAAACCAGAGAATATATCGAAATATGCGTGAAGAACGGCTAATGGGATTGGAGCGAGGAATACTTCGTTCAAGCCATGAGGGGCAAAAGAGAAAATCATCGCTGATAAATCTCTTAAAGCGGACTCCACGATCGTTAATAAAGCCCAACCCGCGATTGCGTTACCAAATAAACGGAGAGTAAGCGATAAAAGAGGCGCCCACATAGAAATTAAGTTAATTGGTAAGAAGATTGGTATTGGGTCGATATAACGTTTGAAATAAGCCCATTTAGTGAATCTCGCGGATGTGTAATGGATTAATAAGAAGGTCGTTAAACCTAATGATAATGGAATGGCCATATAGGTTACCGGTGAGGGTAAACCAGTTAATCCAAAGATGAATGAGATGAATAGATAAATAGCGACACCCATGATAAAGCCACCAAAGTTTGGTAAGGTTGTACCCACTAAATCATGAGAGAAGTTATCGAAGAATTTCACTCCACATTCAGCCACTAATAAAAGGCCTTTAGGCTTTTTAAGCGGATTTTGTTTAGCCGCTAAAATGCCCACGATTAAAGAAAGGACGATAATAATGAAAATTACTATCAATGAAGATATTAATTCGCCAGTAATTTCAAATTTGAAGAAATTATCAAACATTTTTATCCTTTCCTATAAACGCTAAGAGGGTTAACAAAGATACTGTCAAGTAAGAGACCACTAAGAAGATAGGTGAAACGGTCACGATATCGTAGGCATACTGCAAAAACGCGAACAATGCGGCAAATAAAGCAACTAAGCCTAATCTTAGGTAGATGGCAAAGATATCGAGCTTGATTCTCGCTTTGCCACCTCTCTTACTCAAATAGAGTATTAACCAAGATATAGAGACGATTAAGCCCCCTAGCAAGACTGCAAGAGGGACATCATATCGCTGAAGCCAAAAGAGAAATAGCGTTCCTAGAAAGCCAAGAATGGTTAACGATGAGGAAATAATAAGCGCTTTAAATTCTACTGTTTGGTTCCAAAATTTTTTCATTATTTAACTTTGATACGTTTGAAGTTAGTGACTGGGGCAATGCCATCTTTATATGTAAGTTTGACTTCGCCTTGGACTAATGGACGTAAGTAATCTCTGAAGCTATCGCTCATACGTGTAGCGTCAACAATCATTTCTGGTTTGACGTGAGAAACAGCGTTAGCGACTTTGCTTAATGGAGCAAGTTTATATTTGATCTTGTATGGGTTTTGAGAAACTCTTTCAAAGATAATCATTTTGCCGGTTCTACCTTTTAAGGCAGCTTTAACGGCTCTCTTACCTGTTTCAATAGCTTCTTTACGGTCAACTAAAGAGACATATTGTGGGAACGCTCTTTGAATGATGGAGAATTCCACTGCTCTTGTACCGATGTCTAATCTATTTTCCACGATTCTGCAGAGTTCAGCAGCAGCGCCACCTAATTGGGCGTGACCGAAACCGTCAACACGGACATTGGTCATATCTCTTTCGAATTGTAAACCTTCAGAGATAGCAACTAAGGCAAAGCCTTTTTCTTTATAAACTCTTTCGACATCTTTTAAGAATTGTTCTAAGTCGAACTTCATTTCTGGTAAGTAAATGAGGTGTGGTCTTGTTTGTTCTGGTAATAAGTCAACGGAAGCTGTTAACCAACCAGCGTCACGACCCATGATTTCCACGATGTGGACTTTACCTTTCTTGAAGCAGTTAGCGTCCATAGCAAAGGCGTTAACAGAGTTTATGACGAATTTAGCGGCACTTGGGAAACCTAAAGAGTGGTCTGTGCAGGCTAAGTCGTTATCGATAGTTTTTGGAACACCGATAACTTTGACATCTTCGATACCTAATTCTTTGACTAATTTAGCAAGTTTGTTGCAGGTATCCATGGAGTCGTTACCACCATTGATGAAAACATAACCAATGTTGTGTTTTTTGATGTTTTCAATGATAGCGGCATATTCAGGAGTATGGATGTCCTTTGGAAGTTTTCTTCTTGTGGTACCTAAGATACTACCTGGTGTTTGAAGAAGAAGTTCGATTTGTTCATCATCTTCTAAACCTAAATCGATTAAAT
>CAMKQK010000008.1:0-36439 GCA_946414915.1 uncultured Caryophanales bacterium | reverse complement strand
ATGTGGAATGCGCGAAACGCAATCCTGATAAAGTCTTCGTTTGGGCGGGTGGTTTTTCTTTCGGTGCGATTACTGATGGTTATAAAGAACTTAAAGCCATCATGGATAATCCTCCAGAAAATGTGAAGTTCATTGGTATTATTCCAAGAACTGAAATGAACGGCATCTTCAATATGTGTGACTTATTATTCATGCCATCATTTGATGAATTGTTCCCAATGTCTATCTTAGAAGCTGTTAATTCTAGAAAGCCTGTTTTATTACGTAATCTAGAGTTATATGAAGATATCTTATTTAATGATAAGGATACATACGCGAAAGCGCCTGATGTAGATGGCTTCTGTGAGCAAATTAATAAATTAGCCTCTGATAAGAAATATTACGAACACTATCAAGAGGGCAGTAAATATATCTCAGATTTCTATAGTAAAGAACACGTCAAGAATCTTTGGAGAGAGTACTATCAAAGAATCTATAACAAGTGGGCGCCACTAAAGAAATTGAAAACAAGAAAGAAAAAGAAAAGTTAGGAAATACCTAACTTTTTTATTTAATTATCTATCATAGATAGTTAAAATAAATTGATGATTATCGAAGAACAATACATCACAAAAAATAGAGTATATACCATCGCCGGATTTGGTAGCACAGTGATGTGGACGTTCGGATTTGTTTTAGCATTAAGACAAGGATGGGGAGATTTTTGGAACGCTATCCTTCCTATATGCTTAATATGCATCCCGATCATTACCTTCTCTATATTAATGCTTATGATGTCTTTACTTTGGTATGTCAAAATTGACGGAGATACTGTCACCATTCGTAATATGTTCGGTATTACCAAAAAATACTATCTCGATGATTTGTGGATAAAAATGAAAGATCCTAAGAAGAAGGGAACACCGAAAGTTTATATCTATCTAGGTGATAAGAAACTCGCAACGACCACAATTTTTGATAAAAATTTCTATTTAATTAGCAAATTCAAAAGTCGTCCTTGATTAATAGGAGTATAATTAATTTATTAAGAATCTATGAATAAAAAACGCTATTTCAGAACATCAGTCTCTTCTATCATATTACAAGGTATTACCATTGCATTTTGTGGTGCGTCTTTTTTCTATTTCGGCTTTTTTCTAATTGGAATGATTAAACTTGGAAAAGAGAACCCTTACTTAGGAATTAATATCTTTTTAATTATTGTGCTATTTTTGGGAGGGCTAATCTTTATTTACATAATGTCAACCTTTTATACAGGGACAGTTTGCTTAGAAAAAGATAAAATAGTGAGCTATGGCGACAATAGAGTTGGTAGGTCTAAAATTCAATACCCTGCTTTTGCAAAGTATGCGGATATTAAAGACGTACGAATCTCAGCGTTAGAAAGAAAATCTGATGGGAGTATTTCATTAATAATAAGACCTTTACCATATCTAGTAATCACTACAAATAAGACAGAGGTTAGGTTTGCAATCTATATGATGAGAAAAGAAACAGTAAGACAACTATTAACCGATTTGGTAAATAGATGCAATTCAGTGAATAATTATTTAACTTTTGATGTTGAACAGCTTGTGGAAGATTTTTCAAAAGCGGTTTGGGCAGATGAAGAACAGTAGAACAATTGAAACTAAAACTAAAGCCAATTAGAGACTTTTGATGATCGCCTATTATTAACAAAAAAATGCTGATTATGTCAGTGTTTTTTTGTTACAGTAAAGCCAGAATGTATAACCAAATATTTAAAAAAACGCCATTTTTGTGACAAAAGATAGATTATATATATTTTCATAGAAAATATATGTTGTTTTTTGTTTATTATTTGTTTACTATATTAGCAATTGAAGTCGACGGGCGTAAAAATAGTCGATGGAATCAAGATAAATTGAATATGCAAGAGTACAGCGATTGGATTTTTTTAGTAAAGTCAAACGATACACCGAAAGAATTATTCACTGAGATAAGAAAGTATCGGCATTACAAGGTCGAAGAGGTTCTCACTCTTTGTGACATCTCTAAAAATACCTACGACCGCATTATGGCTAATAAGAAAATATCGAAAGCTAGTGCTATTAAGATTTGCATTGGTTTGAAATTGGATTACTTTCTGATGGTGAAGTTCACAACGATCACTGGCAATTATTTAAACATTTATGACTTTGAAGACTATAAATTGTTAAGAAAATATCAAGAAAGTATGGAAAAATCCATTTCGCTGTAAGGGTATAAAATTTTTAATGATATTAAAGTCACAAATAAAAACAGCATTTTGCTGTTTTTTTCTTGCCAAAAACTCCCGTTTTTTGAGACTTTTTACCCTCATTCCGTGAGGGTTGTTTTCACTTTTTTATCATGTATATTCGTGTCTTGAAAGGAGGGCTTTCTATGGAATACATTTCTATCCCTTGTTTTGTTGTGATCTGTTATTTGTTTGCCGAAATTTTGAAAGCAATTACTAGAAAAAATGAAACGGTAAAGAGATTAATTCCAGGTATTTCTGGCTTGTTAGGTGGCCTACTCGGTTTTCTAACATTTCGGTTTTATCCGGAATTTATTAGCGTCCAAAACATTTTTGAAGCAATCGCTATTGGCATCATTAGTGGCCTTGCAGCTACTGGATCGAATCAGATCATTAAACAATTACTTAAAGGAGAAGATAAAAATGCAGAAAACTTTTTTTGATTTAGAGTACAATCCAAAGATTGACTTTTTAATCACAAAGAACCTTCTTACTTCTTGGCCAAGAAAATTTAATGAATTCGATCTTCGCCGAGCATTTAAGAAGAAATTTGGTAGTGCACCTAAAGAACTAAAACCAATTAAACAAATCAGAGACTTTTTAAGAAAGCGTCGCTTAGAAAGCTTTAAGAAAAAAGACTTTGAAGAATTAATTGGTTTAATTACCAAACAAAAGTTTAAATACGAATTCATTATTCCTTTCGAAGAAATGACTGCAGAGTATTTAGACAAATATGTGAGTTTTCTCAAGCTTATTGTTTCTCGAGAAATCGCACATGCATGTTTAGCAACAATGGTTCTATACGTGTGCGCTAAAAACCAAGAAATCATTGTCCCATATAGAGGCGCAATCAAAAGAGTATTGTTTGATGAACGCCCTATCAGTGGTGATTCATTGATTTCCGCTCTAAAAGAACGCGTTAAGCATGTGAATACTAAGCACGATGTCAGCGAAAACGTCTTGGTAAGAAACATGGTTAAGGAAAAGAAAGATGAATTTCTACGCACTTTTAGAAATGTTAAAGGTTATGGCATCTATGGCTCATTCGCTATGGGGAAAGAAAATGAGTATAGCGATTTAGACATGCTCGTCATTAGCGATGAGGGCAGAAACTATAACCTTGAGTATGAAATCTCTGCCTTCTGGCACAGATATTTCAGCATTGATATCGATGTCAAAATTGTTAAAGAAGATGACATCGATCAAGAACTTACAGAATGCATGAAGAAAACTTTAAAAATGGTCGCCTAGTATGAGTAAATACGAATTAGTTGTTAGAAAGAAGATATCTCAGTTTATCGAAAAGGAATTCAGATTTTTCGGTATAGACTTCGATCATGATGAGTATAAGAAGATTGCTTATGGCGAGAAAGGAACTAATGTCCCTTTATATGAAAAACTGAAATCTTTTTACGATGCGTGCTTATACTTACTTGGAAATGCGAAAAGTCCATTGACCAAGGAAATCATAAGTAAGTTTTATTATCTTTTGTTCGAAGAGCAAATTGAGCAAATGGTTCTCTTGGAAATCCAATCAAAGCTAATTGAATTATGTGAATTGAGCCCAATTGAAAAGGCTTGCGAATTCCATATGTTTGTCTATGAAAAACTATCTTATTTACAAGAATTGGATAGACAAACAATATCACTGATGTTTTTTAATTATGTTTTGGTTAAAAACAACATACCTGCAGTCAAACTAGTTGGTAAGAATATATTTCTATATGTCAAAACAAGAGAAACATATTGCGAAAACAAAGAAGAATTATTCTTATTTTTCAAAAAAATAATTGCGAATTCTTCCGCCTTAGAAAAATCATATTTGAAAAATTTAGAACCAATTACTATTTCTGATATTTGTCATGCCATTTTCGATATGAAAGAAGCACTGACGAGCAAATATGGAGTAGAAGCAATTTACCTATATGGATCATATGCTAAAGGGGTTAACAGGTTTGATTCAGATATAGACTTGCTAATTAGATTTTCGTTCGATTTAACTTACGATCAGCGAGTGGCATTAGTCGAAGAACTTAAAAAACTTTTTTTCGAAAAGTTTAAAAGGTTTACAGACATTGAAGAAGTCAGAGAATTCTTTAGCGACGATTTCGTTAGAGAGGCGACAAAAATAAAGAGAATTTTTTAATAATAAGAGGAAAAAACAATGGAAAATATAGGTCTAAGAAACCATTCTAGAAATTTTGAAAAAAGTCTTCCTCAGGGGAAGGCATACATCAATTTGTGTCCTAAGGAAACTAATGTAATATTGAATGTTCCGTTGGTCGAAGAATTGAATCTCAGCTATTGCTTCAATTATTTAGCCAAAGACACAATGGGGACAATGGGATATGGTGGTCATATCAGCTTGTTTAAAAAAGTTGATTGTAACAGAGTAACAAATGCGGACTTCTCTGTGGATACATATTCTTTTGGTGTTGAAGATAAAGAAACTGGCACAAAGCTTACAACAGATGATGGCAATCACCAATACGAAATAACCGACAAGCAAGATAACATAATAAAATACATGAACGGTATATATGATTTTCCGAGCAAGATTACCTTCAGTTCCGGAAAAGTAGTTGATATCAATTTTGATAGTTCAAATATTTATTTAGAATCTGGTGATTATCGTGCGGTGATTACAAGATCAGACAGTGGTAGAGTATCCGAAATTTGCGTTTATTGTAGAGACCAATTAATGAAGACACTTTCTATGACGTATAGAAACGGTCTCTTGTTTGGCTTCGATATAATATCAGAAAGAGCCGGAGGAGCTTTTAGTACAATTGACATTTTTCATACTGACAACTCTATTGAATATATAGACGAAACTACAAACAATGGAGCTAAATTCATTTTCGCTAATTCTAAAATTTGCGAAATTGAAGGGATTTGTGCTGGGAGAAGAAATAAAGAGTTTTATTTTACTTTTGACGAACAAAATAATATTGCTGTTGTTTCTGATTTTTTCGGCAGCAGCGAACGCTATTTTTTCGAAAAAAGAGTTATTGAAAATAAAGACTATTATTTCTGTTCCCTTTGCGTTAGTTCAAATGGAACAGTGTCTTGTGAGACAATAGATGATTCTTTTAAAGTAGCATACGATTTTTCTTATGATAAGGCTCTAGTAGATGGAGCTGTTTTGAAAAACGCATCTCTAGATTATTTTGGTGCCAATTGCTGTAGTTATCCTCAAGTAGAAGTGGAGGAATTATATCTTCAAAGCACTGCAAAAACATGTAGCAACTTTAATGTTAGCAAAAGCATCAGTGTCCACGGAAATGGTAGTGACACTTTTGTGTTATCGTGTTTAGTAAAGTCGATTGATTCGACGCCTTGTACAATAACAGGAAGATTGAACAACGAGTACAAAACTATTGATGTTTTCAATAACTGGAAAATGCTTTGTGTTACGCTCAATTCAAGACACTCTTTTGATGAACTAATTGTCGGCTTACACGCGACTGGCAACGTTGCCATTGCTGCTATTAACGTTTTTAAAAACAGCTATGCAGAATTCTATAAATATGATGGAAATGGCAATAGTGTTAGCAGCGGCGATTCTTCACTCTCTTACCAAGGCAATATGGTTTCAAGCATTATCGATGGAAGTGGTGCGAGGTATTATGTTGAATACAACGATGATAAAGAACTTACTAAATTTCGAGCTCCTAATGGTGTGACAGTAGATTGTGAATATCAAGGACATAAACTTACCCTTCAAAAAATAAATAGCCAATCACACAGAATCGAATATTCCTATGATTATGATGGAGATAGATTGGTGTTCGAGGGCGGAGATAGACCGGAAATGCGATATGAATATGATGATTTCGGTTCAATTAGAAGAGTGTATGATGCGTTTTGGAGCGTTGTTGATAGCGAATATAACGAATATGGTGATTTGGCTAAATTGATTGGAAGATTAAACGATTATGATGAACGTGGATATGTGGATGTTGAATACTCATATTACAGTAATCGAAAACTTAAGAGAATAACCATTAGCAACGGTACCTTTTATGAATTCGGCTACGACAATTTGTTAAGATTAGAAAAAGTTTCCTTGAACGGAGAATGTTTCTTTAAGGTAACATATGATGATAACAATCAAATCAAACGACAATATTTTGGTGAATCAAGCGACTATTTTGAATTTGATTATAACGAAAACAAAGCACTTCGTTCAGTTTCTTATCCTAGCACATCACTCTCCTATAACTATAGTTATGATGAATATAATAGATTAATTGAAATTAAAGAAATTAGAGGCCAAGAAGAAAAGATTATTGAGGCGTATGAATATGATAATCAAGGTCAAATATCTAGAGTCACTAACGAAACAAAAGAAATAAGCAAATTGCTTGATAATAATGGTGACAACGCTAGAACGCAGAGCATATTCAATGGCAAAAAAATCATTCAAGAGTTTGATTCTGTTAATAGATCTAGAGGTTCTAATCCAGAGACGATTTTAGATGAATTGAAAACTCAGAACACATTTAATGTGGCGCCTTTGATTGATAATTTCGATTGTGTTGGAGATAGAACAACATACAATTGTTTTTCAAGGACAACCCAGAGCCCTATGGGCGGCTCTCCACAACTAGATGGTACTATTCCGTATATAAGTACAAACAAATACCCTTGTTATATTCCTTATGACGACACAATGCCACACACTTGTGAAACCGTGGCTTTCTGGTTTAAATCCGGTCACAAGACAAATGCGTGCTTGTTTTTTGCTGGTAACGACCGAAGATATGGTGATAAGAGCAGTCTAGCTATTTACGAAAAAAAGGACCATTTTGAAGTCCTTGTTACTACTCTTGACGGCACAGAAACCTGCTTAATTTCTACCGATAAAAATACACATTACAATGCCAATAAATGGACGTTTATTGCTCTCACTTATTACTCAAGAGATGATGGGTATGGATATGGTTTCGATGGTGAATGTTTATTGCGTGTGAATAACAAATTATATAGAAGAACCTTGAATGGCTATTCCGAATATTGTGATTTAACGAGCAAAGAACTCGAAATGGATTTTGGCTTTAAAGTTGATTACTCAAATCCAGAAAATCCTTCTATTGAGGATCCTTTTACTAATTGTAAGTTGGCGCTCATCGCAATTGGAAAGAGACGTCCGCTTCCAGACTCTGAGGTATATAAGTACTATCGCAAAACAAGGGATTATTTTATAGATAATGAAGTACTAGAGGATGCTGGTTTTTATGCTGCCGATTGCTCTATTACAAACATAATAAAGACACCCGATAAAGATTTTGGAATATTCAAAGTTTTTCCTTTAGACAATAATGTTTTTTCGTTAGATTATAGTGCTTCCACTCAAAACGAAGAAAATGAGCCGTCTCAATTTGACATAAGAGAAGGAAGCGAATCTGACAAAGATCGAACATTTAACTTTAACAAAACTTTAAAAAGGTATGCGTTTGTTGCAGATGGTAATAGATTGTCTTATAAAGCCAATTTAGGACAATCTTGGACCATTGCTGGTAATTTTTATTTTAATGAAGCCAATGACAAACAATATCTCTTTGATGTCAAATCTAAAAAAACTAAATTATGCTTATTCCGCGACAGTGATGGCAAGTTGGTTGTTAAATTCAACGGAACAGACCATACTACAAGATTCACCCCTCTTTTAAATGTGTGGCATAATGTGTCTATTTCTTCTGACATTCAAATTCAATCTGACTCAGGATTGGCCACCACTAAACGCTATTTCAGATTATATTTTGATGGTAGTGAAGAATTGTTCTCATTTACAAGCAGGACTGACATGGACGTTGCTGAAATAATGCTCGGAAGAAGTTTCGAAGAAGAAACGACTGGCAGCTATTGGGACAGAACAACCACATGTCACGCTCTTTTTGGGCAAATCGCTAATTTTACACATTGCAAAACTTATTGTACAAAAGAAACAATTGACAATTTGTTTGACAAATTCAAGAATTTTTCAAAAATCAAATACTACGATGAATTAGGCTTCTTAAGAGAAGAAAAAATCATTTTAGAAGGTCAATCAATTTTTACCAAACATATGCAACATGCTGGTCCTTCTAGAGTTGATAGTGAGGTATTTGAAACATGTGGTCAATCAATTCGCAAGGAGTACAACTATGATCAGGTAGGTAATTTGACTCATGTGTATTTTGCTTATCCAGAACGTTATCATATTTATTACGAATATAACGCTCGAGGCTTTTTGACAAAAGAAACACTCAAAGACTCGACAAGAACTTATGAATATGACGCCAATGGCAATATTAAAAAGAGAAAAATAGACCCTGTTTTAGGTTTCAATTCAAACACAATTATAGCGGGAAAAACGGACACGTTTGAATACGATCGAAATTCACCTGATAAATTAATTCGCTTTAACAACACTAATATCGAATATGATTTAAAAGCCCCTGGTAATATTTCTTCAATTGGTGACTGGAAATACGAATATGAAGGAAGAAGACTTAAAAAAGCAATCAATGAAAAGCGTTTAGTTGATCCTTTTGTTGGCAGACTTATTACAAAGACCGTTGTTGAGTTTGACTATGACGCCAATGGCTTAAGAACATTGAAACATTTTTCATTTAGTTCAGGATCCGATGAATCACATTTAATCACAAGGCAACAGTATGTAATCAAATATGAATATGATGACGGAAACCTTGTTTATGAGAAATCTGACGACAAAGAAATATTCTATCTATATGATGAAAATAATGTGGCGTATGGTTACATTATTAACGGCGATAAATATTTTTATTTGAGAGATGCGTATAACAATATCTTTGGTTTAATAGACGAACAAGGCGTAATCGTCGCAAGATACAATTATGACGCCTACGGAAATTGTATAAGCGAAACAGGGAATATATATAATCCAATCAGATATAAGGGATACTATTATGACAGCGAGATTGAAATGTTCTACTGCAAGAGTAGATATTATGTTCCTAATCTATGCAGATGGTTAAATGCAGACAACGCAACATTCATACAAGAAGACAAAATTAATAGATTAAATCTTTATTCTTACTGCATGAATAATCCTATACTCTATTGTGACCCTGAGGGACATTTTTGCTTTGTAGGCTTGTTGATTGCGATTGGTATTGGAGCTTTGGTTAGTGCGATTGTTTATACCGCTTCAGAAGTCGTTTCATATTTGCAAACTGGCAAATGGACTTGGTCTTGGGCAAAATTTGTTGGCAAAACCATCGGTGGTGCTGTTGGTGGAGCTCTATATTATATTTGCCCTGGTGCCTCGGCTCAATTGGTAGAAGCCATTTCGTCTTTCATTGAAACTGGGGCATCAATGCTCTTACAAAATTTATGGGAAGGAACAAACTATTCTCCTGATGAAATCCTGTTTGGATCATTGATTGATGCAGGCATTGGAGCTCTTACTTCTTTCATCGGTAGTAAGATTAAGTTCAAAATTCCTCATGTTAATAAATGCAGAGGATCATGCTTGGCTGTTTCAAAACAGATAATGACAAAATTCCGAAAGGGAATGATTAAAAGAATAACTGCTAAAACATTTAAAAAAATGTTGGCAGCTGAAATGTCAGAAAACCTTGTTCAATACATAGCTGAATACATAATTGATTCTTTTGGTGTTCAAGAAAAATTGCTTGAACTTTACAACTATCTTAAAACGCTTTAGGTATTAAATAATGAATACTTAAAACTGATTAAAAACCGGGATTTGTCTTGAACAGTCCCGGCTTTTAATATCTATATGTTTTAGTTTATTATGAAATTATGAAGAAAAAACGGTATTTTAGAACATCTAAATCTTCTTTGGTGTTGCAGTCCATGCTTATTACTGCGCTTTTAATTAGTATCTTTTTAGCGGTCTTTCTTAACATTAGTTATTTCACATTATCCTTTAGAACAAGATTTGAAAGCCATGTCGCAATTGTGTTCGCGGTTATTTTCTATATTGGTATACTCCCTCTAGCGTATTTAGAAGCGATGTTTCTATTTAATAATATTGTTCTTGGTAAAGAAAAAATGTATACGCGTGGAGATCTTAAACTTGGTAAAAGTAAAATCCAATATCGTGTGGAAATGGAATATAAAGACATTAGACGTGTAGCGATAATGCCGCTTAGAAGGGATTCTCGTGGAGTATATAAAGAAGTGCTTAATCCATTACCATTTATGGTGATAGAAAAGAATAATGGAAGAAAAGTACTATTCTCATTACGCTTTATGTCCGTTAAAACTTTGGATCATTTATTAACGGAATTATCAAGTAGATGTAGTGGTCCTACAATTAACGTTAATCAATTAGTTAAAGAGTTTGAAAACTATTACAAGATATATAGTGTTAAATAAAACCGGGATTTATCTTACGATTGTCCCGGCTTTTAATTTGAATGCTTCTTTAGCGTTATCTAAGGAAGCGATAACTGCGGTTTTATTATTATCTTTTAGGAAGTTAAGTACCGCTTGTACTTTTGGATACATGCTTCCTTTAGCGAAATGTCCTTCTTCGAGATATTTAGCCATATCGCCTTTCTTAACGTCTTTTAGAATAACTTCGTTTTCTTTTCCGTGATTTAAGTGAACATTGTCCACTGCGGTCAAAATGACTAAATAATCAGCGTCTATGAGACTAGCGAGTTTGCTGGAAGCGTAATCTTTATCAATAACCGCAGCGACACCCTCTAATTTGTTATCTTGTTTAATAACAGGGATGCCACCTCCACCTGCGCATATGACAACTTGTCCATTATCTAATAGTGTTTTGATGCTTTCTTTTTCGATGATGTCGATTGGTAGTGGTGAAGGAACTACTCTTCGATAACCTCTTCCGGCATCTTCTTTCATGATATAGCCTTTTTCTTTACTAATTTGTTCGGCTTGTTCTTTTGTATAGAAGGAACCAATTGGTTTACTTGGATGCAAGAAAAGTGGATCTTGTGGGTCCACTAAAACTTGCGAAATTAAAGTTACGACAGATTTATTAATATTGTTTTGTTTAAAAGAATTATATAAGGCGTTTTGAATGTGATAGCCGATATAGCCTTCGCTCATCGCACCACATTCAGGGAATGGCATATTAGGTGTTTCTTTAGATGTTTCGAAAGCAAGATTAATCATGCCGACTTGTGGGCCATTACCATGGACTATTGCCACTTCGTGACCGTCCATAATTAAACCAGTAATAGCGTCAGCGACTTTTACTAATGCTTGTTTTTGTTCGCTAGGATTATTCCCTAGTGCGTTGCCACCTAAAGAAACTACGTATTTTGCCATTTTAATTAATCGTCATCCTCATCTTTATCTTCTTTTTCATCATCTTCTTCTTTGCCGATAGCTTTATTAATCGCACCGACAGTGGAGTGATAAGCTGGAATAGCTAAGAAGACGACCCACATTGGGTGCCAATACATTGGCATAAAGATACCATATGAACCAAGAGCAACTGGCAAGAAGAAACTCACAAAGAAGAATGTGAATGTCGCCACAAACGCCATATTGAAGTGGTTAGCATTTTTCCTTACGATCGCTCTAATGATAGAACAGATGATTTCTGGGATGAAGAATACCACCCACATAATGTTCCACCAACCAAGTAGAGCGCTAACAAGGATATAAGCAACTGTGGCTAATGTGAATAATGTCGCTTCAATAGCACCGATAACCGCCATCTTGGTATCAAATTGATGTTTCTTAACTGTACCATCAGCGTTATAACAAGTAATACCATCATCATTAATAGTGACTTTCTTACCACCTTTGCCAACGAAGATCACATGGTCATCTTTGTTGACTTCTACTTTTTCTTCTTGAGCAGGTGCGTCATCTTCTTTATTATCTTTGACTTGTTCTTCAACGATAGTGTCGATATCTTCTTCGGTAGCGAGGAGTTCATCGAGAGATACTCCATATAATTTCGCTAAGCAAATAAGATTATCTGTGTCTGGAGAAGCTTCCGCTCTTTCCCATTTACTAACTGCTTGTCTTGATAATCCTAATTTATCCGCGAGTTCTTCTTGGGAGTAGCCGTATTTTTTTCTTAATTTTACTAATCTGTCTGCAATTTCAATCGTCATAATCGTGTCCTCCTGTTTTTGACACCAACAATCTAGCAATTTTTTATTTGGTTGCGCCACCAACTCTGGTTAGAAATTACGCAACTTTTGGTTGCAAATCAAGCATTTCTAGCGAAAAAGTCACTAATAACGCTGTCATAGCGCTCTTCGTCGCTTAATCTAACTCTAGAATGTAATGCCCCTTCAAACCACACAATTTCTTTCTTATTTGAGGAACAAGCAGCGTATACTTCTTTGCTTTTTTCAGGTAAGCAATAGACGTCTTTTGTACCCCAGATAAAAAGAACAGGAAGATTATCAAACTTAGGCACATATTTAATCGTTTTAGCGTCTTCAATATCGCACTTGGTGAAGTGTTTGAACCACATCCAAATTTGATAATAGACTGGGAATAAAGCGTGACCACTTTCGATGTAGTGGTTCTTATATATTTCTTTATAGGTGATAAAAGCACTGTCCAAAATAGCGCCTTTCAAATACGGTTCTTTAAATGTCGCTAAAACAATAGAGGTCACACATGTACCCACACAGATACCATGGATGTATAACTCTTTTTGCTTATGCTCATCATGCATATGTTTAAGCCATAACTTCACGTCATCAGCTTCTTTAATACCACATGTGGAATATGTACCTTCACTAAGACCATGCGCTCTTTGATCAATAACTAAAACATTAACACCTAAATCTTTATATGGTTGAGCGTAGTAGTAGGAATACACTAATGTTTCTCTTCTACCTGGAAGGATGATAACTGTTTTATCAAAACCATAATCAAACCATTCACCAACTAGCTTTAAACCATCATCGGATGTAATACTTAATTCTTTAGTAAATGATTTATCTTTTGCCGCCCATTTAAGGCCTCTTTTCCACATTGTTTCTAATGCGGGATTACCGGGTTCAGAGCATTGTTCTCTACCCCAGTGACTATTCTTATCACGCATTAAAGTTTTGCTATAAACCTTATAGGCAACAAGGAAAGTAAAGAATACGGAAAAGATTAATCCTAAGACTAATAAGATTCCAACGACAATGAGAATAATGATTACTGGCTGTGGCATTTTATTCTTTTAATAATTTTTCTAAGATTTCTTTTTCTTTTTCACAGTATGGAGAAACTGCTTCATCACCTGCGTAGAAAGCCGCGGCTAAACCTGGACCAACATTACAACCTGTGGATTGACCAACTGGGACAAAGATTAAATGTTCTGGTTTGAAATGTTCTTCAATCATCTTTTTCATTTCTAAAGCTTGTTCTTCTCTTAATGAATAAGTGACAACGAAGGCTTTATTCTTATAATCCCCAATAGTGTTCTTAATATAATCAGGGAATAATTTCATAACAGTTTTATAACCACGTGCCTTACCAATGATTTGGGTTTGGCCGGTTTCATTACATAAATCACCTAATGGTTTAACACCCACTAAGGAACCCATAAAGGCCTTACCTTTACCGATTCTACCTTTTCTCGCTAAGAAGAATAAGTCATCGATGAAACCGCATTGGTGGATTCTTAATCTGAAATCTCTTAAGTAGTTAACGGTGCTTTCAAAGTCCATGCCTTTTTCACGGCATAAGCTGGCTTCAACAGCGATTAAATCAATCGCGCCACTATATCTTAAGGAGTCGATAACTTCAATTTTAATATTTGGATATTTTTCCATCACTTCTCTCGCGGCCACGGTGAAAGCGCTAAAGCCACCGCTCATCGTTGAGGAAATGGTAATAACAATAATATTTCTATTAGCTTCTGCTAAAGCAGATAATCTATCATTAATTGTTTGAGGAGAAGGAATAGAACTAGAGAAATTGTTCTTTTTATTGGTCATTAAAGTGAAGTATTCATTTGGCTTCATTGTTTCCCAATATAAGTCGGTTGGTTTATTAGAACCATCTGGCCAAACGACTGTGCTCATTGGGGTTTCTTCAATACCATATTTAGCGATGATTTCTCTGGTGAAATCGCCACCTGCATCGGTAATAATTGCAAAATTTTCTTTCATAATATTACTCCTTATCATTTTTATTGTTGTATCTATTCTTTAACTTCCATATGAGGTAAGCAAGCGGGAAGTTTAATAAGAAAGTTAACAGAAGGGCTATTGTGTACGCCACTGATGGGAAAATGTGTAAAACCTCATAAAAGAAGGTGACGATTAAGAAAATAATAATTGTCTTAACAGTCGCATATCCACCTTCCACTAAGGCTCTTCTACCCATCTTCTTTGTGGGCCAAACAAACGCGGTCACACCCATCAAAGCTTGATAGTAGAAAAGATATGAACAACCTAAGAATAAGTAGACATATAAACCAACGTTTCTCCATATAGCGTTCAACACAATCATCATTGCGATACTAAATAAAGCACACACAAGTGGGGCAATTGCATTCATCCAAATACTTCTTTGGATTCTAAATGTATCTAAGTTTGGTTTGAAATGTGATGACTTATTGTTATTTAAATAGATTGTTTCAATAGGTACTTCTTCAAACTTTAATCTCTTAATTTGAAGATTACAAATAACGTTCATCTCATATTCGTAGTGGTCACCAGGAAGAGTGATGATATTAAAAATATCTTTGACTGGAAAACCACGTAATCCACATTGATCATCTGGGACATATTCCTTAGTGATCAATGTTCTGCATAATCTCGACATGAAGTTACCGTTTCTACTTCTTTTAGGAACACTCTTATCAAACTTACGGGAACCTAAAACAACGTTATTTGTTTCATGTAATTTGTCATTAATTCTAATAATATCTTTGACTGCATGTTGACCATCTGCGTCACAAGTAATGACATAGTTATGATTATTAGGATGTAGGTTTACATAAGAAAAGCCAAGTCTTAACGCTGCACCCTTACCACGGTTGATATTTTGCTTTAAGACAACCGCGTATTTTTCTGCCTCATTAAAGACATCATCAAACTTTTCGCCTGAACCGTCGTTTACAACGACAGCGTCAAATCCTTCTTGTTTGAGATTGATTAGTAATTCGATTAATAAATGGTCTGGACGATACGCTGGAATGAGAATATATGTATCGTTTCTTGGATAATTCAACTTTTCCATCAATATGTAATTATAGTCAAAAAGGATATTTTTTAAAATATATTTGCCAATAGTGGCATTATTTGTTAGTATTTATGAGCAAACTTACTTTGGACGACATTACGGTCCAAGGCGGAAGGAGAAAAAAGTTATGAAAAAAGGTGTCCATCCAGAATACCATCGTTGCACAGTCACATGCATCTCTTGTGGTAACACATTCGAAACAGGTTCTGTTTTAAAAGAAATCAAAGTTGATACATGCGCGAACTGCCACCCATATTACACTGGCAAACAAAGATTCGTTCAATCCGATGGTCGTGTCGATCGTTTCAACCGTAAATATGGCTTAAACGGCGAAAAGAAATAAGTTAAAGTATCTAGAAAATTAAAGCCCCGCATCAATGAAGTGAACCCCAAATAGGACACACTTCAAAAAAGGCTCAAAGACAGGAATCAACTAAGGTTCCTGTTTTTTATTCTTGTTGAATTATAGAAGGCAATCCATTCTTCTACCAGTTGAATGTAATGCTCTAAAGATGTGATATTATTATTGTACAAAGTCTCCTTTTTGAGGATTCCGTGCCAACTCTCCATTGGAGAATCATCTATAGGCGTACCCTTTCGACTCATTGAAATAGATATGCCTTTAGAAGCACAAATGGCTTTGTATTCATGGGATGTATACTGGAAACCCTGGTCGCTATGTAGGATTAACCCGTGTACATCTTTTTCTTTTTCTAAAGCTTTGTTCAATGTATCAATTACTATTGGTATGTTGTTGAACTTTGATATTTGATAAGCCACAACATGCCGATCATATAAATCAATGATTGTTGATAGATATGCTCTCTTGTTACCGAATATTAAGTAAGTAATATCTGTACACCAGATTTGATTCAAACCTTTGGTTTTAAACTGTCTATTAACTAGATTTGGTTGAATGTTTTCCGCTATTCGCTTTGCTCCTATATTAGGCACCAACCTCCTAACATATTCGGGTTTGAGATTATATTTCTTCATAATTCTTGCTACTTTTTTATGATTAAACTTAACACCATATTTAATCTTGAGACCTTCTTTCACCCTACGATATCCATATGTGCCTTTGCTTTCATCGAAGATTTCTTTTATAAGTAAATATTCATAATAATCAGGATCTTCTGAATCACGATACTTGTAGTAAGTTCTACGAGATACCGCTAATGCCGCACATAGATTGGATAATTTGTAATCATTTATGTGAATAGTTATAAACGTTACTTTTTCTCTCGTCGTGCTTGTAAGAAGGCCTGGTATTTTTTTAATATTTCGTACCTTTCTTTGTAGTCCTCTAACGTTAGATTTTTGCATTTAGGTCTGCCGTTAGATCCTCTTCTATCTTTAGTAACATCAATGTTGTTTTTAGCTTTTCGAACCCAATTCTCGATAGTTTTTATAGGAATATTGGGGTATTCTCTTCCGATACTCTTATATCCTCTTCCGTCAAGAGCTTTGGAAGCGATTTCTAACTTTATCTCGTTGGAATATTTTTTAAATTTTTGTCCTTTGCCAGCCATATAAAAACCTCCTAACGATATTTTACGCTAGGAGGCTTTTTCTTGCCCTGTGAACTAAACGGGGTTCAGTTCACAAACGGGGCTTTTACTTTACTTTGTAAACGAGTAATTATTTGCTCGCTAAGACTTTAGCTTTATTAACAACCGCCATAAAGTCATCTCTATAGGCATCATTAATTACTTGGTTATCAATTCTACCTAATAAGTGGTTGTAAGAAGAGGTACCTCTATATTTACTTTCACTTAAGATGAGAGCGAATTCTGCGACATAACCAGCAAAGTCATAGTCAACATGTCTAGCGACTGAGATATCATCTTTAGACGCTACTACTTCTTTATTTTCTTCAGTGATAGGTTCCTTATAGTGAAGAGTGGCTTTGAAGTAGTAGTCATCTTGATGAACATTATTAGAACTCATAATTAATTCATATAAGGCGATAGTGGTGTGATCAGACATGATTTCACCAGCGTCTTTTCTTGTATTTTCAAATTCTTGATCAGTAATTTGTCTACTTTCATAACCAAGTAAACGATAGGATTTAACTTTATCAGAGAATTGAACTTGGCATTTAGCGTCTTTCGCAGCGATATATAATGACTTACCTAATTCTTCTTCGAAGACTTTCTTAGCTTCTAATTCACCATCGATATAGTAAGCATTACCATTACCATTATTAGCGAGGGTGTATAAAGTATCATTATCATAGCTTCTATAACCACAGCAGGTGAGTAAGACACCATCGGAAGCATTCTTTTTGATTAACTTTGTTAATTCTTCGCCGCTGGTTTTGCCAACGTTGAAGTCACCATCGGTTAAGATAACCACACGGTTATTACCTTCTGGGATGAAATATTTATAAGCGATATCATAGGCTGTTTCTATACCAGCTTCACCGTTCGTGGAGCCACCCGCTTTAAAGCCATCGATAACAGTGTTTAAATAATCTTTTTGTAAACCAGTTTTACCTTCGCATTCGACTTTACAACCAGAAGCGTAAGAAACGATAGAAACCACATCATCGTCACGCATATTAGTGACTAATGTTTTAAGTGATGTTTTAACTAAGCTCATGACTGGAGACATAGAACCACTTTTATCAACAAGAATAACGATATTGTTTTTAACGTTATCGGTGATAGATGGTTTAGCCTTAACCACAACTGAGGCTAAGTAGTGGGAATCATCCCATGGACATTTTTCTAATTCTAAGTGCGCGGATAACGCATTTTCTGTATCATTTACGTATCCATAAGAGAAGTAATTAAGCATCTCTTCTGTCTTAACGTTTTGTTTAGCTTCGTATAAACGATTGCCATTAATCTCTTCTCTAATAATTGGATAAGAGAATGTACTACTTGTTAAAGAAATATTATTAGTGTTGTCTTTAGTGACATTGATAAATGGATTTTCAACATCACTATTAGCTTGGCTTTTTGATTGGTTATTATCCGCTGAACGAGAAATAGCAGGAGAATAAGAAGATTTTGGATAAGAATAACCACTATAGTAATAGCCGCCTCCGCTTTTACCTGCATAACCACATGCGGTGATACTCAGTAAAACAAGAGCAAACATTGATAGCTTTAATTGAGGTTTTAAGGATTTCATATTCTGTGCCCCTCCTACTAATAAGACTGATAAGGCGAGGCTAAACTGCTAAAAAGAATATCCTCGTATACGTGTACTTCCTTATTTTAAATGTCATTAAGAGCTTTTTCACTTCTTTTTTAAAAAGAAGGGGGTTGTCGAAAAATTTTAAAATGTTATCATAGTGTCCGGCGTTATGAAAAAAACAAAGATTGTTGCCTTCTTAATACTCGTCGCAGTCGTCCTTCTCTGGGGTGTTGCTCCAGTGATGGCGAAAGCAATTTATGACGCTGAACCAGCGTTATATTCACCAGGTATCCTTACAGCGTTACGTGGTCTTTTTGCGGTTATTGCGATGGCCTTATTTATCAACAAAGGTTTTAAGAAAGTTAATAAATCATATCTTATTTGTATTCCAGCGGGCTTAATTTTAGCTGCCGCATATATCTTCCAATTCGTAGGATTAAAATATACTGATCCTTCTAAGAATACATTCTTGGAAAATGTCTCTTGTATTACTATCCCAATCTTCATGTTCATACTCATAAGAGAAAAACCAACATGGTCTAGTATCATTGCTGCGCTTATCTGTGTTGTTGGTTCTATCTTCCTAATGGGTAATGGCTTTAATATTCTTCATTTCTTTGAAGGTAGTTCTTTATTAGGTGATGGATTAAGTGCAATTGGTGGTCTTTTCTTTGGCTTAGATATCGCTTTCACTAAAGTATTCTGTAAAGATAAAGACCCTCTTCTTTATGTCTTCTTCCAATTATGTGCCACAACAGTCGTGTCATTCATTTATACATTTGCCTTTGAAGGCCCAGTCTTCCACGAATTCAATTTTACATTTGAATTATTACCAATCTTAGAAGTTGTCTTCTTAGGTGTTGTTTGTATGGCGATTTGCTGGGTAGCAAGAGCGTGGTCAATGAAATATATCGATGCGGTTACAGTCTCTATTCTTGTACCACTTTCCGCGGTTGTGGCAACATCACTCTCCATATCTTTAGGCATGGAACGATTCAATTTAAATCTTCTTATTGGTGGTTTAATCATTCTTCTCTCTATTGCGGTAAGCGCAATATTTGATTATCGTAAAGAGTGTCAAGAAAAGCATAATCAGGAGGAAAGTCCGCATGAAGAAAATCAATGTGAACTCTGAGATTGGTCGTTTAAAAGTGGTCCTTCTTCACGAACCAGGTGATGAACTCCATAACTTAACACCTAAGAAATTAGATGACCTTTTATTTGATGATATTCCATGGCTCCCATTAGCGAAGAAAGAGCATCAAGCGTTCGCTAAAACTTTTAAGGATGCGGGTGTGGAAGTTGTCTATCTCACTGATTTAATGAAGGACGTGCTTGATTTATCTAATGAAATTAAGGAACAATTCATTAATCAATTTATTAAAGAAGCTAATATTCGTAGCAATACTTTAAGAGAAATCGCTACTGATTATTTAAAGTCTATTAAAGACAATAAGGAACTCGTTTTAAAGAGTATCGCGGGTATTAAAAAGAGTGATTTACCAAACTCACAAATTAAATCACTTGCTGATCATGTTGATGATTATCCTTTCGTCACTGATCCAATGCCAAACTTATATTTTACTCGTGACCCATTTGCCTCCATTGGTAATGGTGTCTCATTAAATAAAATGTATTCAGTCACTAGAAGTAGAGAAACTATTTTTGGTGAATATATTTTTAAATATCACCCAACATATAAAACCACACCTTTATATTTCTCCCGTTATGAGGATGTCAATATTGAGGGTGGTGACATCATGGTTTTGAATAACCATGTACTTATCGTTGGTGTTTCTCAAAGAACATGCGCTGAAGCGGTGGAACGTTTAGCGAAGAATCTCTTCTTCAATAACGAAACAGATTTCGATACTGTTCTCGCGTTCACTATTCCACAAGCAAGAACATTCATGCATTTAGATACAGTCTTTACCCAAGTGGATAAAAATAAATTTGCGATTCATAAAGGCTGCTATGAAAAGCTAAAAATCTTTAGAGTCACTAAAGACTATAACAATGAAGGCAAAGTTAAAGTCTTAGAGTTAGATCAAAAACTTGAGGACGTCTTAGAATCATATATCGGTTTACCAGTCACCCTTATCCCATGTGGTGGCGACGACACCATCAGCGCGGACCGTGAACAATGGAGTGATGGTAGTAACACTGTGGCCTTAGGCCCAGGTGAAGTCATTGCCTATGAAAGAAACGACATCACAAACGCTGCGTTAATTAAAAATGGTATTAATGTTCATATTATTCCTTCTAGTGAATTATCTAGAGGCAGAGGTGGACCAAGATGTATGTGTATGCCATTAGTAAGAGAGGAAATTAAGTAATTATGAACTTATACAAAAGAAACTTATTAACTTTATTAGATTTCACCCCTGAAGAAATCCAATATTTATTAGATTTATCTATCGAACTTAAAAACAAAAAACACAATGGTATTGCTCATGATGTTTTAAAAGGTAAGAACATTGTTCTTCTTTTTGAAAAAGATAGTACCAGAACAAGATGCGCTTTTGAAGTCGCCGCTTCTGACTTAGGTATGAACGCCGTCTATATTGGTAGCAGTGGTTCTCAAATGGGTAAGAAAGAATCTATCGCTGATACAGCGAGAGTGTTAGGCAGAATGTTTGATGGTATCGAATATCGTGGCTTTAAACAAAAGACTGTTGAAGACTTAGCGAAGTTTTCCAAAGTTCCAACATGGAACGGTTTAACCGAAGATTATCACCCAACTCAAATACTTGCAGACTTTATGACCATCATTGAACAAAAAGGTCACTTAAAAGGTATTAAGATGGCTTACTTAGGTGATGGTAGATATAACATGGGTAATTCCTACTTAGTAGGGGCTGCCAAGATGGGTTTAGATTACCGTATGGTTGGACCAAAAGAATTATGGCCAAATGAACAACTTAGAAATAGATGTTTAGAAATCGCGAAAGTTACTGGCGCTAAATTAACATTCACTGAAAATGTTGATGAAGGCGTTAAAGACGCTGATGTGATCGCTACTGACGTCTGGGTTTCTATGGGTGAAGATGCTTCCGTTTGGGAAGAAAGAATCAACTTATTAAAACCATATCAAGTTAATGCACATGTCATGTCTTTAGCGGATCCAAAAGCTATTTTTATCCACTGCTTACCATCCTTCCATAACCTTGAAACCAAAGTGGGTATGGAAGTTTATGAAAAGTTTGGACTTAACGGTTTAGAAGTTACTGAAGAAGTATTTGAAGGTCCTCAATCAGTGGTCTTTGATGAAGCAGAAAATAGATTACACACTATTAAAGCAGTCATGTTAGCCACTATGAAAGAATAAAAAGTGTTATAGTAATAACAAGGAGGCTCATTTGCCATGAAAAAAAGATTTTATATCACAACCCCAATTTATTACCCAAGCGCTAAGCTTCACATCGGTCATGCATACTGCACAACCTTAACCGATGTTTTTGCCCGTTATAAACGCTTAAGAGGATTTGAATGCTATTTCCTTACAGGCGCTGATGAACACGGCATGAAGATTGAAAAGAATGCTGCTGCTGCAGGTAAAACACCACAAGAATTCGTGGATGGCATTGTTGAAGGTTTCTATAAGTTATGGGATTTATTAAAAATCTCTAATGATGACTTTATTAGAACCACACAAGAAAGACACACCAAAGTGGTGCAAGACATCTTCTCTAAGATGCTCGCTAATGATGATATCTATTTAGGTAAATATAAAGGTTGGTACTGTAAAGAATGTGAAGCATTCTGGACAGATACACAAGCTGGTCCTGACCACATTTGTCCTGATTGTGGTAGACCAGTCCAAATGGCGGAAGAAGAAGCTTATTTCTTCAAAACCAGCAAGTACGTGGATCGATTAATGAAGTTCTTTGATGAAAATCCAAAGTTCTTAATTCCTGAATCTCGTAAGAATGAAATGATTAACACATTCATTAAACCAGGACTTGATGACTTATGTGTTTCTAGAACATCATTCTCTTGGGGTATTCCAATTAGAGAAAATCCAAAACACGTTATTTATGTTTGGTTAGATGCCTTAACCAATTACATTACCGCATTAGGTTATGATAGTGATAACCCAGAATTATTCAATAAATTCTGGCAAGATCCTGAAAGTGAAACAATTCACATTTTAGGCGCAGATATTACTAGATTCCACGCAATCTATTGGCCAATGTTCTTAGAATCTTTAGGTTTAAGAAAACCAGATAGAGAATTTGTTCATGGTTTATTAATGATGAAAGATTCTAAGATGAGTAAATCTAAAGGTAACGTTGTTGACCCATATCCACTTGTGGAACGCTATGGTGTTGATGCAGTTAGATATTACTTAACTAGAGAAATCAACTTCGGTAGTGATGGTAGTTTTGCCCCAGAATTATTCGTTGAAAGAATTAATCAAGACCTCGCTAATGCGTTAGGCAACTTACTTAATAGAACAGTTTCTATGATTAACAAATACTTCGATGGTGTGATTCCTGAATATAAAGGTCGCATCAACGATGTTGATGGTAACTTAGAAGATTTAACAAAGTTAACTATTGAATCATATGAAAGATTAATGGATGACTTAAAGATTACTGACGCTATTGCACAAGTTAACGAATTAGTGAATAGAGCGAATAAGTATATCGACGAAACTGAACCTTGGGCTTTAGCCAAAGACCCAGAAAAGAAAGCCAACCTTGAATCAGTCATGGTGCACTTAGCTAACTCTTTATATGTTGCTGGTATGTTATTAAAGCCAGTCTTAGTGACTGCCTCTGATAAATTATTTGATCAATTAGGCGTTGCTGGTGATTTACTTAACTATGACAATATCTATAAATACGGTATTGTTGGTGGCTTAAAAGTCGAAAAGAAAGATCAATTATTCCCAAGACTTGATGCTGCAGTTGAAGTGGAGTACATCCAAGGCTTAATGGCGGGCAATAAATAAATTTTAACTAATTTATAATCCTTGCAATTTTTCTTAGATTATTGCAGGGATTTTTTTATGCAAATTTGCTATAAAAAAATAATTTTGCTAATATATATGACGCGTATGTATTATTTAATTCTCGCAGCTTCATTGGCCATATTTCTAGGAACAGCACTCCTAGTCCACTATAAATTTCCAAAGTATCAAAAGCTCATTGTTGAAAGAATATTGGTCTTTGTTTTAATGGCAGTTTTCATCGTGAGATTTATGTCCTATAACGATGTGCAGTTTAATAGTGATAACTTCCCAACCTATGGTTTCTTTGGTGGCCCAATGAATGGCTTCCTAAATACTATTGGTAACTTATGCATGTGGTTTGAAGTGACCGCAATGTTAATGGTCCTTCTTAGACCATGGGCGTATTTTAAAACCGCTTCATTCTATGTGAAGTATATTGCTTTACCAATCTTATTTGTTTCTGCGATTTCCTTACATCCAATGATTATGATGATGCAAGGAGATAGCCACACAAGTTTATTAACTATCATGCTTCCTATTGAAGTAGGTGGCTTACTTTCCTTAGCGCTTTATTATCTCGCTAAAGACTATAAACTCAGGATATCTAGACACTCTTACGCTGAAGTGGCAGTGTTTGCAGTTTTAATTAACTTCTTCACCATGCCATGCTTTATTCCACATTTTTTCTTTGGCATGGGCCTATTAGGTAGAACTGTTATTGATTTCAATGTTATTCACCGTATTTTCTTATATAGCTCCTGCATCGTTATTCCATTAACCGTTTATAGCTGCTTAAGAAGCGCTCATCAAGATAAGATTCATTACTCATTAGTGTTCATCTCTTTAGGCACATTAATCTCTTACTTAGTGGGTCATAAATACGATGTCATCCTTAGACCATGGGAATGGCCGTTACACTTGTGTAACTTAGCGATGATTTTAATTCCTATCTGCTATATCTTTAGAACCAAACGTTTATTCTATTTCACATACTTTATTAACGTCTTTGGTGCGGTATTAGCGATGCTCATGCCTAACTATAGGGAAACAATGTTGGTGTTTAATCCTAAAGTTTGGTACTTCTGGATTAATCACTGTTGCGCATATATGATGCCTTTATTAGGTGTTGCTTTATATGAATTTGATAGACCTAAACTTAAACAGTTTGGTTTCTCTTCTATTTGGTTCTTTGCCTACTTCATGATTGTTCTCACATTAAATACCATCTTCACTGGTTTAGAAGGTGTGGTTACCCCTGTGGGCACGATTGAAGGCACTGACTATTTCTTTATTAACTCCACATTTATCGCTGAGAAATTAGGTAAATGGGCGGAGAACATCTTCAATAACATAGTTATTACATTCACTATTAATGGTCGCACAATGACCATGCATATTGTTTATCAACTAATTTATTATGTTGTTTATGCATTAATTGGATTTGGTATTTGGTTTGTGTATCAACTCATGTTTGATGTGGCTGATTCACATAAAGCATTACATTACAGATTGAAAGGTATTCGTATTGATAAACTCGCCCTTAAGTCGGCGTTAAATGGAAGGAGCTTAGATAAACCTATGGATGAAAATGTTGGTATTAGTTTAGAGCTAAAGAATTTCTCTAAGAGATATGGTTTAAACAGCTATTATTCTGCTAAAAATGTGAACTTATCCGTGAAAGGTGGAGAAGTGTTTGGCTTCTTAGGCCCTAATGGTGCGGGTAAATCCACATGTATTAAATCTATTGTTGGTATTCAACCAATTACTGAAGGTTCGATTTCCGTCTGTGGCTATGACGTTAAAACACAAGGTGTAGGCGCGAAAAGTCAAATCGGTTTTGTTCCTGACCATTACGCTTTATATGAAAATTTAACTGGTAGAGAATACCTTAACTATATCGCTGATATTTACGAAGTTTCTAAAGAAGATAGAAACGAACGCTTATCAAGATATATCGAAAGATTTGAATTAAAAGATTCCATTGATAATAAAATCAAAACCTATTCTCATGGTATGAAACAAAAGGTGACTATTATTGCCGCATTAGTCCATGATCCAAAGGTTTGGATTTTAGATGAACCTTTAACAGGTTTAGACCCAACATCTATTTATCAAGTTAAGGAGTGTATGAGAGAACACGCTTCTAAAGGCAATATCGTTTTCTTCTCCTCTCACTTAATTGATATCGTTGAAAAGTTATGCGATAGAATCGCGATTATTAAACACGGAGAAATCCAAGCCCAATTATCTCTTAAAGATATTGAAAGTAGTGGTCGTTCACTCGAAGAATTCTATTTAGAGACTATTGGTGATAACACCACAAAAGTAGAAGGTAAGTAATGAAACAATTATTTCAACTGACATTATTCCAACTCAAAGACAAGATTGATATGTCATGGATGAAGTCTAAGAAGACTTTAATCCAAACAATTGTTTTTGGTTTCTTGAAATTTGCTCTAGTTGTGGCAATTGTTTGTGCGGTTTTATTTGCGTTATCTTATGTCGGATTTATTTCTAAGTATCAAGACGTCTTACCGCTTTTTACGATGTTCTTTTCCGTCATCACTTTCTTAAGCTTATGTTCTTCAACTTATAACTTAACGAAGTCTTTATATCTCGCTGATGACAATAAGGTACTGATTACTTTCCCAGTTAATGCGAATAAGTTATTCTTTTCTAAACTATTTGTTTATTTCTTCTACGAACTTAAGAAATCATTCTTACTTTTAATTCCAGGGGTCTTTGGTTTCTTATTGTTTGAAACACTTGGTTTTAAAGGTCGAGAACTAAGCGCTTTAACACTTCTTTGGATGATTATTCCAATCATCTTATTAGTGGTTATCCAAGTCCTTTTAAGCGCGGTTATTTCTATTCCATTTATGTATGTTTATCGCTTGTTTAAGCGTAATCAAATATTTGACTTAATTGTGGTAGGCGCTGCGGTAGCGGCGTTTATCATCGCTGTGATTAATTTAATTAATCTGATACCGGATGATATTGATTTGGATAGACAGTGGCCATCTATGGTCAATGGTTTTGAAAACTTTATCGTTACCTTTGATCGATTCGCTTATCCAATTAATTGGTATTCACGTGTCTTCTTTGGTGAATCTAGTAGTAGTGGTTTCCACTACCAATTAGTGGGCTATACATTCCTTAAAACATTAATTGTTATTGGGGTGATTGGTTTATTAACATTATTTGCGTTCTTACTCATTAGACCTGTCTACTTCAAGATGATTTATAAGACTTTTGAATTTGATAAGAACTTACAGTTAGCGGCTAAAAAGAATGTTAAACATAAGAAATATGTGACCTTCGCTAATAAGGAATTTAAGTTATCATTCAGAGACTTTGATGTTTCTGGGTCTTATATCGCGATATATATTATTGTTCCTATTTTATTATTCTTTATGGATAGAGTGATCTCTGCGATTTCCACATCCATGAGAGGTAATAACATCGCCATTGCGGTTAATGCTTTATTAACCATTCTGCCTTTATTAGCCAGTAACTCCACAATTGCGACTTTATATTCTAAAGAAGGACGTACTGCTTATTTAACAAAGAGTAATCCAGTTAATCCATTTATTCCTTTAACAAGTAAACTATTGTTTAACTTATTATTCTGTGTCCCATCAATTGTGGCTTGCGCAATTATTTTTGCAAATTTTAGCGGATTAGGGGTACTCATCGCAGTCTTATTTAGTGTGTCGGTATTGTTGATCCAATACGCTCACATCTTCTACTGTGCGGCGCAAGATATCATGAATCCACAAAATGAGGTCTATGCAACAACGGGTAATGACTTCAATAATCCTAACGAGGCTAAAGCCACTGTGATGGCGTTCGTCGGCTCATTCGTTCTTACTGTTGTTTTATACTTCATGCTTGTCGAATCCATGAACTTACACGAAAACTACTTATCTGCGTTTATTAGATTATTAATAATCGCCGCGGTCTTATTCGCTGGATTCTTATATCTTTTCATCAAAAAGATACAAGCGTTCTATTATGAAAAGTAAGGAGGAAAGAAGATGAAGAAATCAACAATATTGTTACTCGTCGTTGTCTATATCATTTCCTTCTTTGTGATTGGTTTATTAGGCCATTCCATTAGAAACTATAATCCAGAAGTCTATCCAGAAAGTATTGAGATTATTGATCCTGATAAGAGAACAGAGTTATCAAAAGACACTGTCGATCCTGATACTGGTGAAATTTTGTATCATTATTATTTCGTTTATAAGAATTACAAAAGTGGCGATAGTGTTAGAATCAAGGCAAGTGTCAAACCAGATAATTGTTCTTATCCAGATGTGAAATTTACCAAAGACGAAAGCGACACATCTTTCAAAATTGAAACAAACGAAACAAATCCAAACATCGAGAAAAACTTCGCTCTTATCACACTAACTGATGAATTAGAGACGGTCTTATCTACACCTTTCTTTGTGTCCACGACAAACCCTGGAACACAGATAAAGTTGAAAATTTGTATCACCTTTGTCAGTCCACTCTTATCTTAAAGTTATTGTAAAATAATAAATAACTAGTATTATTATTGAGCAAGTTAACAAAGGAGGTCTTTGTTATGAGAAAAGCCAAATTAAGTACATTATTAATCGCCTTATTATCACTAACTAGCTTAGTCGGTTGTAATCCAAATGATTCCACCAATTCATCCAATAGTAGTGATAATACTGCATCTTCTGATAGTGGTTCTTCAGAAAGCAGCAATCCATCTACTTCTGGTTCCACAATCAATTTAACAGCGATTAAATTAAACAAAACAGAAACAAGTATTTTATTAAATTCCACAGAAACATTAACTGTGACATTTACCCCAAATAACGCCACTAATAAAGAAGTGGAATGGAGCAGTGAAGACGCAACTATTGCTTCTGTTGATAACGGTGTTGTGACCGCTAAAAAGATCGGTACCACAAATATCGTTGTTAAGAGCAAAGCTAACGCTAGTATTTCTGCAACATGCAAAGTAACAGTTAAAGATAACGTTATTTTATCTAACGTTTCTGCCAAGCATGAATTCGTCTTATTTGAACAAAATAGAGCGAAAGATGAAAAGAACGATGATGGTTTCTACGATCATAACCAAACATATAAAGTTGGTGATGACAATGCCTTCAACGTTAAACCAGCTTTAACAGTTTTAGACGCTAAAACATATTTACCAGTCAGCGCTAGTCAATGGCTCCATGATTTCACCATCAGTGCCAAATTAGGCGACGCTACAGTGGGAGAAGAATATTTCAAAGTTCTCGATGCTCGTGAATGTAATGTTGATTTCACTGATGCCGCTGTTGGTAAAACATTTACCATTAGCATTGCCCCAAACGGTGTTGACGCTTCTAAGGTTGCCGCTTTAACTAAAACAATTACTGTTGATGTCATTGATGGCTATAACGTTTATAACGCTAAAGAATTAGGTTATTTCGATACACGTCCTCAAGATTCTATCGAAGATACACCAGTCATGGAAGATGATAAAGACTGGCAAGTTAAATGGCCAGAATTCAAAACTGCTAATAACATGAATCCTGACTATCATCCAGCCGCATTAATTTTCCAAACAGATATCGCAGTTACTCCAAGTGATTTACCTGCTAACTTCTTCTATACCGCAGAACAAGCTGCTGCTTTAAATGATACAAAAGCCGCTGGCTCATTAGTGGACTACACATATTTATATGAACGTACAATCCCTGGTGATATCACTGTTGAAGGTAACTACTTCGATTTAGACTTATCCGCCATTCCATTAATTAAAAGAGATAGACAAAAAACTACACCAGAAGGTGGAGTCATTGGTCACGCTGCTGCATTCAAAGCTATTGCCGGTGGTGATATTAACTTCCGTAATATCAACATGACTGGTAACGCTAAGAAAGCCACAGGCGATGAAGATAAGATCTATGGTGGCGGTATCATCTTCGTTAAAGGTGCGGGTTCTAAATCCTTAAAATCCTATAACATGATTGCCACTAAGTTCTACATCACATACTTTGGTGAAAAAGCATATAACAGAGGCGATCCATTCACTGAATTCGAATTAAACAAAGTTAAATGTTTCAATAACTACAACTCCTTCATGTATAACTGGGGTTCTGTCATTAACGCGAAGAACTCTTTATTCAGAAGCTGTGGTGGTCCAGTCATTATTCAAGACCATGCTGGCACAGACACATATGAAGAAGATAACGGTTTAACCGTTCTCGGTTACGCTCCAACAACCAACTTTGTTGATTGCACAATTAAGAACTATGTTTCTGGTTCAGAAGCTTGGTTCCAACAATTCAACGCTACTGGTGTTGCTAGTAACATTAAGATGTTATCTGACTTATTCTATGCAACAGGTTTAACAAAATCCTTTGTCACTAACGACAAGGGTGAAGGTAAACTCTATCAAGCCTTAGCTACCGCTGGTGAAAACGCATTCTTCAATTTCATTGTTTTAAATAAATCCGGTAGTGCTGAAGGTATTACAGCTTTACCAGCCTGTGGTACAGTCAACATTACAAATACCGATAAAGTGAATACATTCAATTATCGTCAACCAGCCTATGATAGCGTTTATCAAGCTTACCTAGCTTATAACGCTGCTAGTGACGCTGATAAACCAGCGGCACTACAAGCCTTAATTGCTGCGGCTGTTGCTAAAGGCGTGACATTTGCTCCAGACTATAGCGATGCTAACGAAAAGATTCAAGCCTATATCACCGCTATCTGCACTGATCACGCGATGTTAAGAGGCATTAACAATGTCCCAGGTCCAGTCTTCGACTTAGGTGAAAACTTTGGTTTATTAGCCTATGATGGTGCTAACCAATACTTACAACCAATCGCTAACGTTGCTACTAAGAATCCAAGTCAATTCGTTCCAACACAAGCACAATTAAATAGCATTCCTGACTATTTCGCCCTCTACTTCAGTGGCATGGCATTAGTCATTGAATTAACTCCATACGTTGCTTAATTATCAGTGATAAAAATGAAACGAAGCGGTTTATCCGCTTCTTTCTTTATAATAAAAATACCCAACAAATAGTGTAAAAACTCTAAAATGTTTGGTATAATATTATTATAGAAATATGAGTATTGTTGGATTATTGATAAATAAAGAAAGCATTCGTAATCAAAAAATGATTTCTGAATATGAAGATAAATTGATAAGTCTTCCTAAAGGGACCATTAAAAATAAAAAAGTGGGAGATAAAACTTACTACTACCTTTGTTATAGAGAAGGAAAAAAAGTAATCAGTAAGTACATTGGTAAGGATGAAGAATCTTTAAAGCAGGTGCAGTCTCTCATTGAGGAAAGAAAGCACATAGAATCGATGCTCAAACAACTAAAAAAAGAACGACAAGAACTCAAAAGAATGGAGGCCTCACTATGATTTTGTATCATGGAAGTAATATGATTGTTGAAAAGCCACAACTAGTAGAACAATATCGATATTTAGATTTTGGTAACGGTTTTTATACAACAACAAACAAGGAACAGGCCATTAAGTTTGCTCAAAAAGTCGCCTTTAATAGAGGCGATAAGGCTATTTTAAATTGCTACCACTTTGATGAACAGTCAGTTAGAGATTTTGATACAAAAGAGTTTGATGGTCCAAATGAAGAGTGGCTAGACTTTGTTTCAATGCATCGAAATGGAACATATCGTGGCCCAAAATACGACTTAATTATTGGCGCTGTTGCTGATGATGATGTTTATCGAACATTACAAGTTTATGCGACTGGATTATTAAGCAAAAATCAAGCACTAGAGGCGTTGAAGATTAAAAAGTTATTCAACCAATATGTGTTTGCTTCGAGCAAAGCCTTACAGGCATTAACTTTTAAGAACGCGGAGGAAGTGTGATATGGATGAAAAATTTTCCGCAATGTTAAGCGTTATACTTGTTCCACAAATCATCGATATTATCGTGCAAAAGGAAAAGATGGTTGAAGACGAAGCTTTAGTGCGCTTTTATCTTTCAAAAACTTACAAACTATTATCTAATGAAGAAAGTAAATTATGGCATTATAGTCCATTGACTCTCTATGAAATTTGGAAGAATGAATATAAGACCGGCGAATTAGTGTTGCCAGAAGGACAATAATATGAGTAGAGAATTACCTTTTATTATTTTGTGCATCGAAGAATATAAAAACGAAAAGAACCTTTCCGGAAACGAAGTGGTCTTATTATTTGATAAACATCATGTCTTTGACTATATAAGATCTTTCTATGGTGTTCTTCATACAACTGGGACAAAGTATATAGTAAACGATATAGATTTATACATTAAATCTTGTAGTGCTTAAACAAACAAAAAGAGCGGTCTCAACGATCGCTCTTTTGATTTATATATCCTTAATAAATAAATGTTAATGCTTTAATAAAGACTCTGCCTTTATCCGCGTTTAATGAATTGAACTGCAACGTATTAGAAGCAATATCTAAATCGAACGTCTTTTCAACTGGTTGATCGTTTTCCTTTTTTAAATCAACGGAAACAACTGGGTCAGTTCCTTTACCCACGATTTGAAGAACAGAATCGCTATCGACATTTGGTACTTGTCCACCAGTTTGGTAATCAGTATATGGCTTGTAATATGTTTGAGCGGTAATAGTAACTTTCTTAACGACAACATTAAATTGGAAGCCTAATGTACCTGTTTCAGAAGATGAACCAATAATTAAGACACTGTTACCTTTTTCAGGAATATTAGCGGCAATTTGTGATTTCTTATTAGTAATTGCGGTAATAAATGGGGTATCCACCAAACCGTTAATATAATCAGCAAGTCTAGTATTCAATACTTCTGTGCTCATTGTGCCACAGACAGTGTTATTAAATAGATTTACTGAGATTGTTTTATCAGTGACCACTGGTTCACTTGAAGTAGTGGTTACTGAAGAAGAAATTGATGTACTACTTGTTGTAGAAATAGTGCTTTCTGAAGAAGAAGTCGAAGCGCTACTTGTTGTAGAAACAATACTTTCACTAGTGGATACACTTGTGGTTGGTTCACTTGTTGGAACGCTTATTTTACTTGTGCTTTCAGCTTTATTGCTCTCACTACTGGATGAGCTATTATGTGTGCCACACGCTACAAGAGCGAATGCGCTTAATAAGAATAATGCTTTTGATAATTTCATTTTATTAATTCCTTAATCTATATATATTTTAAGTGTTTTTAATAAAACACCGATACATTATAATGTCTATGGTTAATTATGACAAAAACTATTTTCAATTGTGCGTGTGTTGATATCTCTAGCGAAGGCAAAGGTGTTATTAAAAACGGTAAAGACATCATCTTTTGTGATGGTATCTTCCCAGGCGAAAAAGCAGATGTAGATATCCTTTATCATCGCGCAGGCGTCTATTTTGGTAAAGTTAAGAAACTATATAACTTATCTAAAGATAGAATCCAACCAAGATGTAAGATTTGTACTTCTTGTGGTGGCTGCCAATACCAACAGTTAGACTATAAGGCACAACTTAAATATAAAACTAAAAGAGTGAAAGAAGCTTTAACAAGAATTGCGCATGTTAAACAAGATGTTTTACCATGCTTAGGTATGGATGAACCATATAACTACCGCAATAAGATTCAAGTACCTTTTAATAAAGATAAAAATGGTAAAGTGAAGTTTGGTTTCTATAAAGAAAATAGTCATATTATTATGCCTATTAAAGAATGTGCGATTGAAGATAAAAGAGCCGCTCCTATCTTATGGGATATTAAATTACTTTTAGAAGAGATGAATATCCCTTGCTATAACGAAGATAGTGGTAAAGGTATCTTAAGATATGTTCTTATTAGAACTAGCTACCATTATGATGAACTAATGGTGGTCTTAGTGACCACTCAAATGAATTTCCCAGGACAAAGGAATTTCATTAATGAATTAGTGGCTAGACATCCAGAAATCACCACAATCGTGGAGAATGTTAATAGTAGGCACACTAATGTGATATTGGGTAACCAAGAAAAGGTCTTATATGGTCCTGGTCATATTAAAGATGATATTTTAGGTTTATCTTTTGAGATTTCAGCCGCTAGTTTCTTCCAAGTCAATCCAATACAAGTGGAAAAACTATATGCCTCCGCGCTTAATTTAATTGATTTTAATAAAAAAGAAGTAGTTCTTGATGCCTATAGTGGTGTTGGTACAATTGGCCTAATCGCTGCGAGAAACGCTAAAAAGGTGATCTCTGTAGAAATAAACAAGAGTGCGCATAAAAACGCTATAGAGAACGCTAAAAGAAATAATATCGATAATATTGAATTCCACTGTGCTGACGCTGGTGAATTCATCACTAAATACGATGGTGATATTGATGTTTTAATTATGGATCCACCTAGAAGTGGTAGTGATGAAACATTCTTATCAACAGTGATGAATAAACGTATTAAGAAAATAGTCTATGTTTCATGTAACCCAGAAACATTAGCAAGAGATATTCAATATCTATCTAGTATGTATGAAGTGAACTATGTTCAACCTGTTGATATGTTCCCGATGACTGCGCATGTTGAAACCATTGTTCTCTTGCAACTTAAGGTATAAAAACCAATAAAAAATAGCAAAAAATACGTGTTTTCTATATATTTTTCGGTCGCAGTTTATTTGCGGACTTGCCCGCTATCAGTTGTAATGGCTGGGGTTAAAGCAACAAAAACATCGAAACTTGGGAACATAAATAACGAAAACTTGCTGACGAATATTAATTAATGCGGCAGTATAATATCAGAAAGAAGGTACGATTTAAATGAGTACAAAAGAACCAAGAATTAAAATCTCCCAAGATAGGACAAGAATTTGCAAGTATTGTATCGGAGATAGAGTGATTGTCAGTTTCCGTAAATACGGAGTCAAAAAGTTTGAGGCAGAAGTCACTGAAGTATGTGAGAATATGCACGGACTTGATGGAGTGTGGATTAGTGTAATGCCACTAAAAGCACTTGACCCAACTGACAAAACGGCACAAATGTATGTTGACCAAAAGATTGGCATAATGGTGCCACTCAAGGATGTTAGAGACTTATTAAATTAGGAGATGAGAAATCATCTCTTTTCTTTTATAATTGATTTTATGAAGAAGTTAGTTACTGACAATAAAGAACTAATGTTGGATTGGGACTGGAGTAAAAATAATGAAATTGGACTCAATCCAAATCTATTGACTTGTGGAAGCAACAAAACGGCACATTGGAAGTGTCATATTTGTGGATACGAATGGACAACTAGAATTGAAAGGAAGAATAAGGGTGCAAGATGTAAAATGTGCGTAGCACAAGGTTACACAATTGCCCCTAAAGAAAAGAGTTTAGCGATACTATATCCTAGAATAGCTGAAGAGTGGGATTATGAACTAAACGAAACAACACCTGATAAGATTTATCCTCAGTCAAATTTACCATATCATTGGAAATGTTCTTTAGGGCATAGATGGGAGGATTCTGCTTCACATAGAGTAACTCGTGATAATGCTTGTCCGTATTGTTCAAATCATAGAGTTCTAGAAGGATTTAACGATATAAAAACAACACACCCTCATCTTTTAGATGAATGGGACTATGAAGAAAACGATAAAGATGGAATTCATCCAACTGATGTCACTTATGGTTGTAAACAGGTTGTCCATTGGAGATGTAAAAGAGGACATACTTGGAAATGCGAAGTTTATAGAAGAACCACCAATGGTGAAGGATGCCCTCATTGTAGCAAGGAATTAAGAACCTCTTATCCCGAGAAAATAATTGCTTTTTATATCTCTCAATTGTTTGAAGATTGCGTAGAGAATTATCGTTCAAAAGAATTGAAAAGATTGGAATTGGATATTTATATCCCTTCTTTAAAAGTTGGAATAGAATACGATGGTTCTAGATGGCACAAAGACGTTGAAAAAGATAAAACTAAAGACCGCTTGTGCAAAGAATGCGGAATAATGTTATTTAGAGTACGAGAAACTGGCTGCCCAAATTATGAGAGTGAATCAATTAAACTAACTACTACTTATAAAAGCAATGCTGAATTAAGTGGTGTAATTAAAAGAATAATTGAAATCATTAATAACAAATTTGGATGTTCTAAAACAATCGATGTCGATATTGATAGGGATAGTCCTAAGATTTTGTCAAAAGTTGTAACTCAAATTAAAGACAATTCGATTGCAAAAAGCCCTCTTATTGATGAATGGGATTGGGATAAAAACAAAGGAGTTGATCCATCGCTAATACCAGTTTTTTCTAATAGAAAATTTTGGTGGAAATGCAAACTTGGACATAGTTGGAAGAACCAAGCTAGTAAACGCTCAATTGGAAGAAATTGTCCTTATTGTTCTGGGCAAAAAATACTTAAAGGTTTCAATGATTTGGAATCACAATTTCCTGATATCGCCAAAGAATGGGATTACTCAAAAAACACAAAAAAGCCTAATGAAGTAACAGCTAAATCAAACAAAAAATATTGGTGGATTTGTCCAAAATGTGGTCATAGTTATGAAACACGTATTTATATTAGGACTGGTATGGGATGTGGTTGTCCTGAATGCAAGAAAAGAACCATTGCCAAGAAATTGTCTAGAAGAATTATCAATTTGGACACAAATGTAATATATGAAAGTGCAAATGAAGCTAGTAGACAAACAGGAATTTCCCAAGGGTCTATTTCAGCTTGTTGCAATGGAAAAACGAGAACGGCTGGTAAGCAACGATGGAAATATGTAGTCTAGGGTGGAGAAATTCCATCCTTTTCTTTTAAAAAGAATATACACGTGCTAATCTTATTTATACATAGGAGGGACGATTTAAATGAGTCCATATGATATTTATGATGACGCCTTTTGGCGTGAAAGAGAAAAAGAGACTATTGTGACTGATGTAAG
>CAMKQK010000007.1:0-37881 GCA_946414915.1 uncultured Caryophanales bacterium | reverse complement strand
CTTTCATGGTGTTCACAGTAGACCATAAATTCACTACCATGTCCTTTACCCACAATACCTTTATTAATGGAAATATAATTGCTTAAGAAATCAGTGATAGTTAAAAGGATTTGGTCTCCAAATGCTTTACCATATAACTCATTAATCAAAGTAAATCTATTCACGGATAAATAGACCATGTCTTTAGCGAGATCGGGATAAATTGAATCAAATTGCTGTGCGTATTTTCTAAAGAAATCAGCGTTATATAAATCAGTGAGTTTATCTCTTTCCACTTCCTTTAAGATGGAACGGTCTTCATATAACTCAATCATTCTTTTAATTCTAGCGATGATAATATCTGGGTTTTCATATGGCTTTTTAACAAAGTCATTAACGCCTAATTGGAAACACTCTTCTTCAATGTTCTTATCACTTGTACAAACGATGAATGGGATTCTTTTAAGTGTGGGATCATTCTTTCTTTGCTTTAAGACTTCACGTCCATCCGTTGGCATAAAGATATCAAGTAACACTAAATCAATCTTATGGTCACCCTTAAGCAAGATATCGATGGCTTCTTGTCCGTCTTGAGCCTCTAAAGTATTAAAGTCGTCTTTTAAGATTTCTGACATAATCGCACGATTGATTTCTTCATCGTCCACGATTAAAACAGTTTTCTTAACTAAAAAGACACGATTATTAAAATGATGTTGTTTCTTTTCGTTCATCTTTCCACTCCCTATAGTAAATGAACTTATAAAGTACTTTGTTAAGTCTATTATAAAACAAACGCCCGCATGGGGCGTTAGTATTTTAATCAACCACTAGAGGAATTATTTTATTCACACTACTAGCAAACAGTTCTTTAGCTTCTCTAATATCAATATCGTTTTGTAGATTTAAGAAGTACTTTTCGCTTAATCCAAAATACTTACCTAATTTAATAGATGTCTCAGCGGTTATCTTACGTCTATCATGGAGAAGATCTTGAATACGTGAAATAGGCACATCAATATCTTTGGCAAGACGATACGCTGAAAGATGATAAGGAATCATAAATTCCTCTTTTAAGATTTCACTTATTTTAGGTGTTTCAATTTGATTCATATTACTGTCTCCTTTTAATGATAATCCACTATTTCAACATCTTCGTAATTCACTCCATTATCTACTGGAACAAAGACGATTCTCCATTGATTATTGATTCTTATGCTCCATTGACCCAATCGATCGCCAGATAGCATTTCTAAATGATTTGCTGGGGGAATCCGTAAATCCATTAGGCACTCAGCGGCATTAATCATCATCAATTTTCTTAACGCAACTTTTTGAATGTCTTCTGGTAGTTTACGAGAAAACTCTTGCTTGAATACTTTTTCGGTTTCTTTATCACCGAAGTTTTTGATCATACTTATTTTATACCTGCCTTCCGTGTGCATGCAATACATTTATATTCGTCCAAAAAGAAAAGGCGAAACAAAATGTTGTTTTATCTTCTTGTTTTCGCCTGGCCTTATACTATTATTATATCATAAAAATGATATAAATGCATTATTAATTTTATTTCTCAAATGGATTTTCTGTTGGATAAGGTAATTCTTTTGGTTGGTTATAACCAATCTTTTCAGCGTTTAAGTATTTGAATATTTCAAAGATGGTTTTACCTTGATGACCGAAGACGACCGCTCCATGATGTGGGAAGCCGTTTTCAATTAAAACATGTCTATAGAATCTATTCATTTCCTTAATCGCGAAGATACCAATAGAACCAAATGAACGAGTGGCTACTGGTAAAACTTCACCTTCAGCAACGTACGCTAATAAGTGGTTATCGGAAGTAGATTGTAATCTATAGAAAGTAATATCACCTGGTTTAATGTCGCCTTCTAAAGTGCCATTAGTGACTTCTTTAGGAAGGGCTCTTGCCATAATCTTTTGATATTTCATTTCTGGCTTACATAATAAGGACGTGCATGTATTTCCGCAGTGGAAACCCATAAATGTATCTCTAAAGGAATAGTCATATTTACCTTTAATATCTTGCTCATATAACTCTTTTGGTAAGGTGTTATTAATATCTAATAAGGTGACTGGTGATTCGCTCACACATGTACCAATATATTCAGAAAGCGCACCATAGATATCAACTTCACAGGATACTGGAATGCCTCTCATTGTTAATCTTGAATTAACATAGCAAGGAACAAAGCCAAACATAGTTTGGAAAGCTGGCCAGCACTTACCCGCGATAGCGACATACTTTCTATAACCTCTATGTTTTTCGACCCAGTCTAAAAGCGTTAATTCATATTGGGCTAGCTTAGGTAAGATAGAAGGTATTTTATTACCCGCTCCTAAATCTTTAGCCATATCTTCAACGACAGAAGGAATTCTTTCATCGTTTTCGTGTTTCTTGAATGATTCAAAGAGATCTAGTTCACTATTCTCTTCTACTTCAACATTAATGTTATAGAGCTGCTTAATAGGCGCGTTACACGCTAAAAAGTTTTGTGGTCTAGGACCAAAGGTAATAATCTTTAAATTGTTTAAACCCACAATGGTTCTCGCGATAGGAAGGAAATCGTGAATACGATCCGCTAAATCGTTCGCGTCCCCCACTGGTGATTCAGGAATATAAGCGTTAATGTTTCTAAGCTTTAAGTTATAAGAAGCATTAAGCAAACCACAGTAAGCATCACCTCTATCAGAAGAAAGAACACCAATGTTTTCTTCTTCCGCAGCGATAAACATCTTAGGGCCATCAAAGTGTTTGGCTAATAATGTTTCAGAAATCTCTGGACCAAAGTTGCCTAAGAAAACACATAAAGCATTACAATCATGAGCCTTAATATCTTCTAAGGATTTCACCATATCGATTTCACTTTCGAAGATACATACTGGGCATTCATAAATGTCATCTTTGTTATATTTCTTTTGATAAGCTTCCACTAAAGCTTTTCTTCTTTTGATGGATAATTCGATTGGAAAGCAGTCTCTAGATACCGCTACAATACCAACTTTAATTTGAGGGATGTTATTCATAATAAACTCTCCTATTCATCTTTATATTCACGTTTGGCAAATAATGTTAATTCAAGTACTTTACCAGTAAACTTTTCGTTTAATAAATAGATTGGGAACGCTAAGACAGCGAAGACACCCACAAAGATAATTTGTTCAAGTGTCATAGTTCTAAATAAACCTAAGGTAATGTTATTTGGAATATGGCTAATCATATAAGAAGGTACTTTTAGTAAACCACCAGCTTCATAAAGCATTTCTGTACCACTGATGATAAAGAACTCAGGTGCTAGCCATAAGATTAATAGAACAAGACCTAAGATGGAGAAATAAAGTATCTTTCTAAATCTAGTAAATGGACGGCAGTTATTAAAGAAGATAATAAAGCCGAATATCGCAACGCATAAAGCCATAGTTGGAATCCAACCAAAGCTCACGATTTCACCATTTTCAAATGTGGTCTTAAGTGAGTTAACATCAAATGCCTTAGTCATCACAATTTGACTGAATAAGACATACAGAAGTGCTACTCCGACTGGTATAAACATATAGAAGCCAGATAATAATGCCCGTTTAGTAACATTCTTATAGAAGTTACCTTTAACTCTAGTTTTATCAGGTTCAAAGGCGACAAATAAGCTAGCAATACCAGTAATGAAGATATTTACTAGTGACATAACTGTTGGTTGAATTAAATGTGGTAAACCAATTAGCATTGGGAAGATGGTCACAAATAACCACATATAATCTTTCATCACGAATAAGGATGAAGATCTTTGAATATTATTAACAACACGTCTACCTTGGAAGACAGCTTCTTTCATATTAGCAAAGTTAGAATCAAGTAAGACCAAGTTAGCGACGTTTTTAGTCGCGGCAGCACCATTTGCTAAAGCAATAGAGCAATCGGCTTGTTTAAAGGCTAATAAGTCATTTAAACCATCACCAGTCACACCGACGATACGATTATTCTTCTTAAGAATAGCAATGATTTCCGCTTTTTGATCAGGAGTGACTCTACCAAATATCGCGTTATTTAAAACTAATTCTTCTAAGTCATCTTGTTCGGTAACTTTGGACATATCCACGACTTTATCCCAGTTAGCGATACCAGATTGTTTAGCGATATAACTAACGGTACCGATGTTATCACCAGAGATAACTTTGATATCAACATCGTTTTCTCTAAACCATATCATGGTGTCTTTAACTTCTGGTCTAATGGTGTCACTTAAAATATGCATCGCCACTAAAGTGACATCCGCTGGAACTGGTTTATCCTTAATAACTGGACAGTTAACTTTAGCTAAAACGATAACACGTAAACCTTGTTGAGCGTATTCACTGACTTTATCTAAGATCTTTTGGTCTTTAGTGATATATTCAGGAGCGCCCATTACAAACCAACCTAAATCTTCAAACTCGACTGCAGAATATTTTCTCGCACTGGAGAAATGGATACGGTCTCTGACTTTTAATTGGTCTTTGCTCTTAAATGATTTTCTAAACGCATTAGAGGAATTATGTTGACCATAGTCATCAATACGTTCAGTTAATTTACCAAACTTATTAAGTAAAGCGGTAGAAGTTTGGTTAGCCTCATTAAAGGCATTAAGGTAACTAGACATTAATCTATCTAATGATTCATTAGTGAAACTCTTATCTAAGATAATGGTTTCTTCAAGAGTCATAGAACCATCAGTTAATGTACCTGTTTTATCTAAACAAAGAGTGTTAACTCTGGATAATGATTCAACGGAATATAAGTCTTGTGCTAAAGTCTTCTTTTGGGCAAGTTTAACTACACCAGTTGCCATAGCCACACTAGCGAGAAGCGCCATACCGTATGGAATCATATAGGCAATGGTTACACCACTATAGAATGTCGCAGTGGAGAAGACACTTTCTTCACCCCAAAGAGATGGGAAGATTGGAAGTGGATGAAGTGGATCTGGTTTAATGATGTTATAAACAAATTCATAGATACCCACTAAGACCGCTAATGGGATAGCGATAATCGTCATGTTTCTAATAATCTTAGAAATAGCAATCATTAATCTAGATTTTGGTTGTTTAGAAACCTTAGCCTTATTTTCAATTGAGGAAATATAGGTATCATTACCGACTTTATCAACGCGGACCGCTAAAGAGCCAGCCACGACAAATGAACCAGCAAAGACCATATCATCTTTAGTCTTCTTTACTGGGACTGATTCACCAGTTAATAAAGATTCATTAACTTCAATAATTTGTTCTTCTAAAACCACACAGTCCGCTGGGATTTGATCCCCTGCAGTTAAGATAACCACATCATCTAAAACGATTTCAGTTGGTAATAAATCAACTTCTTTACCATCACGTTTGACCTTAATCTTGCTATCGTTAAGTAGCTTAAGCTTTTCAATTGTGTGTTTACTCTTACATTCTTGGATCGTACCAATTAATAAGTTACAAACAATGATGACTAAGAATAATAAGTTAGTGGCGACTTGTGGTCCCACTAATAAAAGGAGTAAGCCGGCAATAATGAACATCAAAATATTAAAGAAGGTAAAGATATTACCTAAGATAATTTTGGTGTAAGACTTATTCGTTGGGCTTTTAGCAATATTGATCTTACCAACACTTTGCATGTAGGTAACATCTGCGTTAGTTAATCCTTGCTCAATGGAAGGATTAAATCTTTGAATATCAACGTGATGATTTTTATTAGTTTTCATAATCTAACAATAACTATAGCACCTTAATTCTTTTCAAAAAAGAAAAGACTTAAGTGGTTATTTGCTTTCTTGGCTGTTTAAATATTCAAATAGCTCTTCGCACGCTAAAGACATTTTAGTAACAGAGAACTCTTCACATTTTGGATAAACATAGAATGTATCAGTTAAAGTGTTAAGATCGACACAATCCCCAAGCTTCCCCAAATACTCATATTCAATATGGACACTGTAGTGGTCTTTAGCCGCTAATTTAATTTCATATTCTTCGTCTTTATATTTGCCAGTTAAGGTAAAACCAGTCATATCGTGTACTAGTTTACCCATCCCTAAATCAATATAACCTTTCGCGTTAGGTAAGGCGTCCACTCTAACTGAACTTTCAAAATGGTACTTACCACTTCTTACTTCTTTTCGTACATTACTTCTTTCCCATTCATACCAATCAGGGATATGTGGAAATTCAGTTTCACCTTCTAAAGCGTGAAGAACACCATGTTCATCCATTTCATAGGTTTTACCACAGTGATTACATTTGATTTGTGTACCACTACTACTCATTTCATATTCAGTGCCGCAGTGTGGGCATTGATATAAAACTTTGTGTAAACCTTTAGCACGATCTTTATCTTTTAAAAGAATGCCACTTTCACGTAACCAGGCATAATCATCGTATTCTAAAGCTTTTTGTAATCTTCTATCTAATTCTTCAACAGGAAGTTTCTCTACTTCTTCTTTCGTAGCGATACATTCTAATATCGCTTCTAAACCTTTAATCTTTCTTCTTTTTGGATTATAGAAAGGTTCAACGATATGGTCACCATGAGTGGTTAAAGTTACTAACGGCACTTTAAACATCTTAGCTAAAGCGGCGTTACTCTTAGGCACTATCGATTTAGTGCCACATAAGGAATATCTAGCCTCTGGATAAATAACCATAATATCCCCATTATTAAGCACTCTTTTAATGTGTCTTAAGATATTCGTATCATTAGTGAACTTTCTTTTACAAATGCCACCGATAGAACGAAGTAACCATTCTCTTTTAATAAAACCATCAATCGCGACGATATAATTACATCTATTTGGTAAGATCGCTTTTTCAAGCACCATTAAGTCGTAATAAGAATTATGATTACCCATTAAGATATATGGAGGTTTGATACCTTCCATATTTACTTTATGAATAATCTGCCCTTGTTTACGTGTAGTTAAAGGAGCAATGATTTTCATTAAGAAACGTAGTTTCTGCCTACAAGGAGGCTTTTTCATATCAAATCTTTTAACATTATCAAGCATAGCCATTACCTATTATTTACGATAAAGTAAATATAGTTTAACGCATAAATGGGAGAATTAATATGGATTTAAAATTGGGCAACAAAGAGTTTTTAAATAAATTAGAAAATGATAAAGCCTTAAAAGATAGAAGAGACGAATTAGTGAAAGGACAACATCCTGAAGTCTTAGTTATCACTTGTTCTGATTCCCGTGTTGTTCCTGAAATAATCTTTAATTGCTCCTTAGGCGATATCTTTGTCATTAGAACTGCGGGTAATATTATTAATGAGGGCGAACTTGCCACAGTGGAATACGCGATTGAACATTTAAAAGTTAAGCGCATTGTGGTTTTAGGTCATACACACTGTGGAGCGGTACACGCCACTATTAAAAATGAGAAAGGTCAATACCTTGATCCAATACTTAATAGAATCAGAAAAAATATTGGTGATATAAGTGATGAATATCTAGCCTCTAAAGAGAATGCTTTTAAAGAAGCTAACTATATTAAAGAAAAATTCCCTCAATATGAAGGAATTATCGAATCAATGATTTATGATATTGAAGAATCCACTATTCAGTAGTGGTTTTTTCTTCTTTAGATTTAGATATCATTTTTAATTCAGATGTTGCTCTTTTTGGATTCTTAAATAGTATCTTAAAAAATCTACATAACCAGGCTATAGGAATTAAGATAGGTACTTTATACGCCCATGGATAGGCGCCTTTATAAAACCTATATGGAGGGAAGATTCTAGAAAAGAAGTATCTAACCTTACCTTTTTCTTTAACACCTTTATTGACTCTATTTTCTAATGTGCCGTATGTTCCACTGCTAGCGATAAATAACAGTGTTTCTAATTCACTATCATCTAGTTCTTGTTCATCAAAGACTTTTAAAGAAAGTGTGGATATTTGATTAGAAAAATCCACTAAATCGATTTTACTAAGCTCTTTATTAATATACTTAAAAACTAATGAATCATTTTCTTTGTTTTTCTTTAAGAAAATATAATAGTCCACAAGTGTTCTAAGTCCACATCCCGCGATATGGAAGTGCTTATATGAATGGGCGGTGAAATAAACATAGAAATCATTAGGTCTATAAATAAGTTCATTACAGTCATGATCTAGACGGCCTGCTTTTGGTGTAGCGAAATATTCAACGAATTTATCATTATCGCCGGTTTCCCCGAATAAGGCTCTATGCATTTCAAAGTTTAAACATGGCTTTTTTAAATACACGTCATGGTTACTTTTTCTAAATATCTCTACTTCATAGCCTCTATCTACGAAGAACTTTTTAACTATTTCATCACTACCTTCAAAATAGATATCGTTATCAGCGAACTCTCTAACATATGGATCAGGGTAATAATCTTTAAGCACTAAACCTTTGAGTTGAAGATAAGTAATGCCGTTTAGATATAAATAATCTATAAGTTCTTTTCTTTCTTTAGCGAACAAGACATGCTTTTGCACATTAGCGAAATAATATGGTTCTAAGACTTTTACATATTCTTCTTTAATATCCATTTTTGTGTCTTTAACAACTTTATAAAACAAAGCGGTCAAAGAATGATGTTTAGATAACTTTAAAAAGAATGGAAAGTTACTTTCATCAATCTTAAAAGATGGTTCTTCTTTTTTATTTAGATAAAGGGAGATTAGATGGAGATAATCTTTTAAATTTTTAAGATATAGTTCTTTATCCATGTTATTCCCCTAAATCTATGACTTGATCAAAGTCTTTCTCATCATATCTATGATGGGAGATAAGAATAATTGTTTTATCTTTTAAGTTTAAGATATTAGACATCACTTTCTTTTCTGTTAAAGCATCTAAAGACGCACTGCATTCATCTAACAACAAGATAGGCGCGTCACTATATACCGCTCTAGCAATAGCGATTCTTTCCATTTCCCCTAAGGAGAGACCACTACCTTTTTCATTAAGATAGGTGCTTTCTTTATTAGTTAAGTTATTAACAAAAGATGATGATTCACTAATATCTAAGGCTTTATTAAATAAATCATTATCAAAGTTATCATCAAATAAAGTAATAACTTCTTTAATTGTGCCTTCCATTAATAAGTTATCTTGAGGAACATAGGCAAATAATCTTTCATACTTTTTATCTAATGGTTCATTGTTAATTAAGATATTACCTTCATCTGGTTTTAAAAGTGAAAGCATTAGCTTAAATAAAGTGGACTTACCACCACCAGAATGGCCTTTGATTAAAACCTTTTCGTTTTTATTAATTTTTAAAGAGAAGTTATTTAAAGCTTCAACTTTATTACCATATTTATCTAAGTATGAGTAAGAAACTTTATTAATGTTTAAAGACTTAAACTCTTTAGTGTAGTATTCGTTAATCTCTTCCTTAGATAAATAGTGCCCGTCTTCATTATTTTCCATTTTTAAACGTTCACCAGAAGCGATTAAAGAATAGTATCTAGGAATAATAGAGGTGATATTACCAAGAGGTCCTGTTAACTGTGATAAAAGGGCCACTATTGCGCTTAAGAAACCAATAGTCATCACACCATTGATAATCTTATTGCCGCAAAAGATGATTGCGAGAATATAGAAAGCATAGTAGACCACGATAAAGCCCACTGAGCATAAGACATTAAATGTATTTCTTTTTAATCTAGCTTTCTTATATTCTTCTAAGTTTTGTTCATTCTTCTTAGTGAAGATATCTTCTTTCACAAAGCTATGGACAATGGCTAAACCTTGTAATGATTCAGAAAGGAATACTTTAGCCTTACCATCTTTTTCTTGAGCTAAATGATGATAGGCTTTTAAGCGTTTCCTCATAAAGTAAGTAATTAGAATAACTAAGATAATAAATGGTAATAAAGATAAACCAAATATTGGATATAAAACAATGATTAGGACTAACGCTAAAACGAGTTGCACTACCATGCGACACAATGAAGGCAAAATGGATAAGATAGAGTTAGCCACCACTTGTGTATCACTAGTTAAGCGATGGATCCATTCTTCATCATGAGTGTTTTTAATCTCTTGATAATCTTTATGCACGATTGTTTTAAATAAGTTATTCTTTAGTCTATTTTCAATATCGATATAACTAACTTCGTAATATAAGCGATAAAAGATTTGTAACGCTATTAAGGCGACAGCAATAGAAGCAAGAATAATCACATATCTAATTAACAAATCATTGTTCTTATCTTCAAGAGCGTTTATCACAGGCTTAAGCATAAAAGAGAAGCCTACAGTTAAAACACCTAATAAAGTTTGCACGATTGAAAGAATAAGAACTTTCTTCTTACTGCCTTTAATATTATTGGTAATAAACTTTAGTGTTTCTTTGTTTCTCATTTTATTTTCCTGATATGTAATATCTTACCAATTATTTGGAAGAATGCTTTGATATAAAAGAAATTCGTGTAAAAGAACCTTCTAGCTTTCTTATCTTTAGATAGGTCGATTGTTTTACCATCCTTCTTAGTAATACTTCTTAAAACGCCTAAAATCATATCTTTAGAGATAGGTTTATCTTTAAAGTAGTTATAATCTCCCGCGAGTATGATTTTATCTTTCTTAATCTTTAAGATTCTATGAAGAACATAATGATCTATTTCAGATTTATATAAAACAATATCACCTTTCCTATAGTTATCAGTTTTAACAATTTTTAAAACATCCTCTCTTTGCTTAATGAGTGGATACATGGAGTAACCAACATTAGTGAATATTAGTTCTCCTTCTTTGTTAAGAACGTCTTCAAACTTAGTCAATGATGGCATTGATTTCATAGAGTTTTTTAATAAACTCACTGACTCCTTGTTTAATTACTTCTCTATTATCATTAGGGCATTCATTATAGAAGTGATTAAGGATGTCCTCTAGTGAGAGGTCATCATTTTCAATAAGATGAACGATTTCACTGCCGGTTTCATTAAGTTTAATAACACCGTGGAATCTTTTAGTTTCTTCCCCCACTGGGATTAAGATTTCACCATTATCAGAACTATGAATTAAAAAGTTTTCATTTAGTTTCATTTTTAATAATCCTTTCATAAGTCATGACCGCACTTGATATATCAGTATTAACATTAATCTCATAGAAATTAATTCTCTTTAATAATATATCAATCAATGTTAATGCTTTTTCTCTTTTAGATTTTTCTAAAGGTAAATATAACTGCGTTAATAATCTAATATAGATTTCATTATTATTTTCAATCTTTCTAAATGTATTAGAAGTACCCCTATTAAGGAAGATAATGGCCTTTAATGGAGCATAGGTATTATTACCTCTTCTTTCTTTACCATTCCATGGGGAAGAATAGATGGTAATACCATCCTTAACTTCTAATAATGGTTTATCGTCATTAATATAAACTAGTTCATCCTTTAAATACTCTTTCAAGAGTCTCACATGTGTGGATTTACCCACTCCACTTCTAGCGGTCACTAGGAAACCACAGTTATTTACTTTAAAAGATGAGCCATGAGCAACGATAATACCCTTTTCTATAAAGATATTGGCTATCTTACGATAAAGGGCTGATATCTCCTCATTCGCATAGACTTTACCATCTTCACTAATATGCTTTTCGTTTTCTAAATCATCCTTAGTCATATCAATGACATAATCAGATTCTTTATCACTTAAGAAATCACCACAATACCTTTTAGTGGACTCATTAAAAGCATTAATCTCAAATACTGTATTAGCGATTTCGATTTTAAAGTTAACCATGAGTTAATTATATATAAAAAGTGGAGTAAAACTCCACCTTTGTTGCTTTATATTTTATTTAGTAATTGATGTAAACGAATGATTGAGGTGCACATCTAACACCAAAGTCTTGAAGCAGTTTCTTTTCCTTAAAGACTTTAACTTTGCCGATGCGATAAGCATGTGCAATCTCTTTACCTTTGAAATACTTATCAAAGAAGGCTCTGGTGATACCTGATTCGTTCTTTGTTAATTTCCACAATTCGTCAGGTGTGCAAGAAAGAATTGCTTCAATTTCAGCTTCTGCAACAACACGCTTAATAGGAGTTGTTTCATAAATGATAATGGATGAGATATCCTTTTTAGCAACATGGCGACGATATTCATATTTCTTAATGCCAGAAATGATATTCTCGACATGCTCAGGATTAACGGAAATTAATATTTTTCGTTTCATCTCACTCTTCTCCAGTTCCTTTTTTATATAATAAACTGAAATAGTCATCACTTAAAGATTGAAATGGCCTTGGTCCACAATTTTGTTCAATTATGCCTTTCTGCCACAAATAATCCAAAATAATTTTGTGGTCAAAAGAATCTCTATAGAGCAATTTAACTATAGTTGGGTATTTACTATAGTATTCCCTAATTTCTTTTTCGCTAAAAACTGAACGATTGCTACACAAATCTATGCATTCTTCCACGGTTTTTGTTTTGATAACTTCCTGAACGATTGCTACCCCTGTTAGAGCGGAAGAATACCTCTTGAATAATTCATCACCCACTCGGTAGATGATGACAATGTCTCCAGATTTAACATTCCGCGCACTAGAACCGGTCAAATAAATCTTTTCCAGGGCATATTGATATGCGTGATTGTTTTTTAAGAAACTCATGTTCTCATTTTGCAAATGACTGTCTGGGAATAAACGAGAATGGAATTCAGGCATAATAGGTAGAAAGAATTTTCTAGCGTTGTTCGAAAACGCAGGGAAAAACTGTTTTGGATTATCGGTGATTGTTGGATTAGCCATTTCTTTTACAAGAACCACTTCTCCATTATCCTTATATCCAAATTTGGTAAATCCCCATTTTTCAAAATCAGTCTTAAGTTTTGCCACTTCCTTGCGCTTATGTTCAAAGAGCGTAACATAAATTTCTTCAACTTTTAAAAGTCGAGCATTGTCAAAAATTATCTTAAAAAAGCGTTCACCCAGTCTGAAACCAGTGCTGTCAACTTTAAATGTGCCTACCTTTAGTCTTCTTCTTTTAGGCATTTCTGGTTTGATATTGCTGTAACTGTCACCATCTTCAACTTTCAAGTACAAAAATCCTTTGAGTATATCTTCGTTGTAATAAGTGTATACCGGCTCGTTTTGTTCTGATTTTTTCTTGTACCAGTTAACAAACTCGTTGTTATCAAAGTTGTAGTCTTCTTTTAGAGTGTCAAAAAATGGATCATCCAAATCTACTTCCGCAAATGTTTTAAGAGTAACATTGAGGATATTATATTTTATATTTTTGGGATCAAGTTCCTTATATTTTTCGAGGAGTTCAATAGAAGATAAGACTTTATCCCTAATATATAATTCTTCGGCTTTTAAAAGCATCAAACGGTCATCAGTTAATAGCAATGGCACATTGCCACAATAGACTTCAGCAAGTAATGCATTATCTACTTCACCATTCTCGTCTTTTGAAAAGCGCGCAAGCACATCATAAAATCTATTGTCTATATGAACTACAAAGTTTGGGAAAACTTGATATGCATTTAATTTATCTTCAATGGATTTCTTGTAAGTTGGATTAGCGTATTTCTCTAATTCTTTTTTGCTCTTTTTGTGAATAAATGTTTGAATATTCTTCCTACTAAAATACTTAAACAAATTGCTTATTTCAGGAGAGGTATTGTTGTAGTTTTCTCTTCTAACAATAATATTTGTATCAAGCAAAACCGACGCTTTGCCATAATCAATAAGTACTGGTTTAACATCAAATACAATAATGCCATACTTATCGACATCTTCCTTCGAATAAAATTTATGGCATTCAGAAAGGGCGGTTTCAAAAGTATTATAGAGGCCGGAGAAATCCTCTTCCCAATAATTTTCCAAAGCATCTTGCCACGTTTTATATAAGTGAATTCCTGTTACAGTGGCTCTAACGTATTTTTTCTTGTTTTGATTTGAAACTAAAATAAGATTGTCGCCAACCCTAACGGAACGTCTTTCTGGAGACGCTAAACGATATTCGTGTTTCTTTATGCCATTCTTCAGTGGTTCTATGAATTTCTCTCTAATTTTTAGATAATATGTTTTCATTTTTCTAGATTTAATCATAGCATACTCGTTGCTTAATATTGTTCAATAATGTGCTCAAGCAAAAAAACTCCTTCTATTTAATTAATAGGTGGAGTTTTTAAAATTTTTCCTAAATTATTATAAAAAAGGCAATATTTGTTATAGATTTGCTAAGTTAGCGAGGGAGCCACCCGCAATCGTTGAACTATAGCCTCTGTTTTTGATATAGTCATCCGCTAATGATTGAACACTATATCTAACTTGTTTAAAGAAGACATACTCAGTAGCGGTTTTAATATAAGCCGCTGCAACATATTTTGTCTTAAAGTTTTCTTCAGTTATTCTATAGAACAAATTCCAATAGTAGTTATCACCTTTAATAACAGGTGTAGCCATGTCTTCTTTAGGCATGTGATAATCAACTAAACTTTCAGTGACATCTGGATCATCATTTGAGATAACCGCTGATTGATATTGTTCTTTAATAGTTTTAGTACCACTTACGTAAGAAGACAACGCTGTAATCATGACACCAAAACCTTCAATAACATGGTTTTCAGTATCTAAATCATTCCATAATTCTTGGCTAAGCAAGCCAGTGAATCTAATAGATACATCGGAATAACTATATGTTGTGGTAGCGCTACCACCCCATTGGATGTTAATTGAGTTTAGCCAAATTGCACCATTAGAAGACTTAATGCCAATGTATTCATAATCACCAGTAATTGTAAGAGTGGTGTTTGTACCATATGTAATGTTACCAAGCGATGTCCCTTGGTCATTACCATATAAATCCGATGGTGAGGTGTATGCAGAAGCCTTGCCGTATACATTTAGTACTTTCCCATTTGGTGTATTCGAATTCCATTCAACACTAATTTTTGTGGCTTTAGCATTATTGGCGTTTGACGTTACAACAATTCCAGAATTACTACCACTACTTCTTAATTGAATTGAATCATTTCCTCCAGCAGATTGGCCAGAATAAGAGACTCCGGAATCGCCGTTTGATGTCCAGTTACCATAAGAAGTACCTGTTCTTCCTGTAGTTTCTCTTGTTAAAGCATCGGTAACCGAGGCGCTGCCACTTTCCTCTTTTGTGTAGCGGTAAGACAACGTTGTTGAAGTTTCTATTTCTTCTATTTTTTCTTTTGGTGTTTTTTCATGCACTGTTGGATCAGTAACTGAAAGAATAACTGGTTTATTAACATTATTGTTTTGAGGAGCAAGCTCATAAGTGGAGTTATATTTTTTGCCATAGCCATAGGCTATAACTTCTTTGCCTTCTAATTCAGTTGGATCAGTATATTTATCAGGAATAGAACCACCTAATTCAGCATGATATAAATCAAAATAATTAGCGGTTTCACCATCTTCGCTTTGTAACCAAAGATCATTAAAGTTGCTATATTGTGTATTGTACGAGCCAGAAGACACTGTACCTTTTACGTACATTTTTTCAGCTGTGTAGCCACCGTTAACATCATCAATTAATTGTCTAGCTTCTGACACAGTTAAAGGATTTTCTGGTGTACCATAGATATTAACAGCTTCCGCTACAGTAACTGTACAAGTAGCGCTATAGCTACCACATGCCGCTGTAATTACGGCTTCACCTACTGCTTTACCAGTAACTAAACCATTACTATTAACAGTCGCAACAGATGTATTATTTGATGACCAAGTAACTGTGCCTGTCGCACCATATGGTTCTAATGAAGCATTTAACTGTGTTGTTTTACCAACTTGAACAGATGCAGTTGCTTTATTTAACGAAATACCTGTTGGATTAATTGGGGTAGTGCCACCACCATTACCTGGATATGTCTCCATACAAGCGGTTTTAACTGCACTACTAACATTGTTACCAAAAATCTTCCAAGCTAATTCAGGATGGTCAACAAATGGATTTCTATTCTTCTGAATAGTAGTTTGAACATAGTCATTTCTATGACCTTCAAGGGCATCTGGTTTATCCATGATGTGCCATTGAATGAGAGTATTGTAATCGCTGAATACATCAGTGATACGTAGTTCTTTATAGCCGGTGTAGCCTCTATAGGCTGTCCACATATACATAATAATTCTAGCAACGTCACCTTTAACACAATCTAATGGTTCAAAGATATCGCCCGCTAGTTTGCCATATGTCATATTGTTATATTCTAAAGTGCTACCGCCTGTAGCATTACCAAATGGATGGCTACTTCTTGTGGAGTTTGGTTTCACATATGTTGGTCTTAAATGCAAAATATCAGTGCCACCTTGCGATGTGCCCCAGTTGCCATTAGATAAAGCTTTAGGCCAGACGTGCTCTCTATTCCAAGTACCAGCTCCTTGTTTTTTAACTGAGTCTCTGGTGTAGAAGAGAATCATATTATTTTTATTATTTTGGTCTTCGTCAGCTTGTTGACAATGTGTTGATAAGCCAGAACTATAATCCACGAAACCTTTCGGTTTAATAAGAGTGGTTAAAGAAGATCTAAGAGAACCATCCATTCCTTCACCAGCAGAGAAGTTGATGTCACTATAATAAGAGCCATTATAAGTGTATGGCGCAAAATTCTCGTTTACTTGTGTAGCATCTGCTTCAGCAGGAGCCTTTTTGAAATTAACGTATAAACTAACGCCTAATGTTAAAACGGCGGTTAAAGCAATTACTGTTGGGATGTGTCTTTTTATTCTCATGGGTTTTTTACCTTAGCATTAAATGATATGAGGTTTACTCATAATAATCAATATTAAAAATGTAAACAAAACTATGTTTTAGATATTTGCAAGGTTCGCTAATGAACCACTAGCGGCTGTTAAACTATAGCCCCTATTATCAATGTAGTCTTGCGCTAACGATTTAACGCTATATCTAACTTGTCTAAAGAAAACATAGTCACTACCAACTTTAATGTATGCAGCGGCAACATATGTTGTATTAAAGTTTTCAGTAGATATTCTATAGAATAAGTTCCAATAGTAATTATTGCCTTTTACAACTGGTGTAGCCATATCTTCAGAAGGCATGAAATAATCCACGATATGGTCAGTAACATCTGGATCATTTTCATCTGGTATAGCTGATTCATAGGAATCTTTTATTTTCGCATTTTCATCAATCACATCATCGGTGGCAATCATCACACCGAAGCCTTGAATATCATGATTTTCTGTATCTAATTCGTTCCATAAGTCCTGGCTAAGTAAACCAGTAAATCTGATTGATACGTCTGTATAAGCATATGTAGGAAGTGTTGCGCCCCATTCAATTTCAATTGAAGAAGCATACAAAGTATTATTGTTTGATCTAATGCCAATGTATTGATAATCACCTGTAATGGTCAAACTTGTGCTTGTTCCTTTAACGATAGAGCCAATCTTTGTACCTCTTGTAGCATTGGCATATAAATCACCAGGTGCCTCATACGCTGTATTTTTTCCATAAACATCGATTGTGCGGCCATCTTCAGTACTTGATTCCCAAGTTACTGTGACAGAAACTGCTTTTCTACCATGAGCATTAGCTGTACTAATGATGCCAGAATGGTCAGAAGATTTTAGTTGAACGGTATTGTTTTTGCCAGCGCTGAATCCTTTATAGCTAACACCGGATTCACCTTCTTTTTCCCAATCAGTATAGGTTGCACTATTTTCTGCGCCAGTAAATGATCTATCAAGAGTATCCGTGGTTGCTTCTCTACCCGCTTCTTTAGAATAACGATATGAAAGCATTGTGGATGTATCCGTTCTTTCAATAGCTTCCGCTGGTGTTGGTTCTCTAACAGTGACCGTACAAGAAACATCAACAGTATCACAAGAAGCAGTAATTGTTGTTACGCCAACCTTTAAAGCGGTGATAGTTACTTTTTCTTTATTGATGGATGTTGCTTTATCTAAACTAACGATTGTTTCATCATCCACCGTCCAATCAATTATGCCTAAAGCATTTTTAGCGGAGATTTCCGCTGTATCGCCCACAATAATTTCCATTGTGTCATCAGATATTTCTAAAGGACCAGTTACTGAACCAATTGGATTAATATTAGGAGAAGCATAGGTAGTAACAGTTGAATTATAGTTGGTGCCATCTAAATCCGCTGTTCCCCAAATAGCGTCGGCCCAGTTAGGGAAATCAATAAATGGGTTTCTGTTATTTGTGTAGTTTTTATATAGGAGATTATTTCTATGAACTTCGTATTCATCAACTGGATCAAGTTTGTTCCACGCTAATAAGTCACTTAATAAACCCATACCAAACGGATTATCAGAAGCGGATGTACCAGTTCTATCATTTTCTGATAAATCGTTTAATAAAACTAAGTTTGGATTATTGCCATCAATTGGGTCTTCATCCTCTCCTGAATAATAATTGTATCTAGCCGCCATATAGAAAATAGCTCTAGCAATATCACCTTTATCGTCATCTTGTGGTTCAAATACCTTTTCATTACCACCTAAAGTTCTGGAATAACCACTTAAGTTTTCAGGAATGCTTTGGTACTTATCTCCGCAGTCAGTGTAATCTCTGGTCTTATCAACAAATGCAAAGAAATTGTTGCTATGGACATTGTTTGCCCAGCCATTACCTGCCCATAGGTGCATTGGGTCGCCTCTAGCGCCACCACTTTGACCAGCACCTTTAACATCAAAGCCATGAGACTTAGCCCAGATATGTTCTTGGTTAATGCCCCAAGCATCTTGATCATGGTCATCCCACGCTGTTGTTTGGTTATCAATATCTCTATTTACATATAAAGCATGTATATATGGGTTGTTCTTTTTATCACTTTCACTAGTACCGTATTGATAGTTATAGATTTTATTAGTGGTAGGGTCATATGTACCATAAACTGTTGAATCAGCAGGAGATTTCTCCCAGTCACGGTCAGTAATCTCGTACATCTGCCAAATCTTAGTGTTGCTATCATAGCTATAATATTTTTGATTATTCTTTAAAATTAGTTTTAAGTTCTTAAGAAGATTAGTGCCTTGTCTTTCTGAAATATCTAATGAATTAAGGTCAGAGTAATAATCTCTTATTTCTTGTTCGGTGCAGTCGTTTAAATCGATTTCGTTTCTTACCAAATCAGCAATATCATATGCACCAACTGATAAAGCATTCTTATTTAAATTAACAAATAAGCCAACGCTTAAAGTAACGGCCGTTGTAAAAGCCCCTAATCTAAATAAATTCTTTTTTATATTCATTTTTAAAAACCACCATTAGTAAGCACTTAATAATATAACTTATATGAATCTTTTTCAAAAGATAGTTACAAATATTTACCAGTATTCATCGATACAAAAAAGGCGGAGTGTTAACCCCGCCTAAATTAAATTTATTGATTCGAATTAGTTATGCAAGACGTCACCGTCATCATGACCTGGTATTTCAAAATCACCAGATGTTGTAAAGAGATCAGTATTCAAATCACCTTCAAAATAGATAATTTCTAATTCTGGATTTTCAAATCTTTTTTTCTTATCTAAGTTTTTCATGTTCTAACTTCTCCTTATTCAAGACCCATATTGTTAACCAAGTTATACAATGAGCCACCCGCTGTTTCTTCATCGCAATTTCTATTATCGAGATAATCTTTTGCTAATGACCAAACGGAATATTTAACTTGTTTTAAGAACACGAGTTCTCCATTGGTGAGTTTAATATACGCAGCGGCTGTGTATGCATCTAGCATATCATCAATAGAATCAATTGAATACTTTAAATTCCAGTAATATTCATTATTCTTTTCAGGCATTGCTTGTAATGAACTTAACGCCACATAGTAATCAACTACTTGAGTGTTGATATTATGTTCTTCAGTTGAAGGAACTGCTTCAGCAGCATGATCTTTAATTGAATATGGGGAACGTTGTTGTTCTTGATAACCGGTAATCATAACACCAACACCAGCAATTAAGTGTTCGTCAGTATCTAATTCATTCCACAAATCTTTATCAATAGAACCACCGAATCTCATTGAGATATTTGAATAAGAATAATTGGCATCTTCTTTAACGTAGTGGTAAGACAACATGGATTGTGTAGAAACTGAGGCAAACAATTCGTCAAATCCAACAAACTTATACAACTGAATTGGTTGCATGCTATCGTAGGACCCTGTTTTGTAATATCTGAATCTGTATTGTCCAGATGCAGAGTTGTATCTTAAAACGGCTCCACCTTTACCTGTAATAACAACGTTTCCAGATTCATCGAAAGAGATAGTGTTTTGTAAATTATCGTTTTGTGTAGAAGAAGTGTCTAGACCGTTAGAATTTGCACTCTTACCGATATACATTCCTTGAGCAGATTTAATGTACTTATGTCCTTCTTTGGTAGCAATTGTAAAATATGCTTTTGCGGTATTATCATCCTTTTTAATGTATTTATTTTCTATCATTGTGCCAGTAACAAAATTTGATGAAGCATCAATAGTTGCTAAATATCCATTAAACACTTTTGAATTATCGTAAGTAATGAGATATCTAGCTTCATCGGCTAAATCATCTGTACTTGTAACCTTAACAAACACACCTTTTTCTTGAATTGCGATTGCAACCCATTTGGCATATAACGTCGTGTTACTCGTAAAAGTGTCGCTGTAGAAGTCAATTTTTGTATCTGGGGCAAAATTCTCTGTACTATACCAGCCTTCAAGCAGGTAACCTGATTTAGTTGAAACTGGTGTAGCTATTTTCTTGCCTTCATCAACTTCAACACTTTCAACAGCTGTACCACCATTTGCTTCAAAAGTAATAAAGTAATAATTTATCGCAGTCCACTTGGCATATAAATTCATATCACCAGTTATAACCGTTGATTGCGTAACTTTATTTTCGTTTGTATAACTGATATTGTTAGGATCATCAGACTTAAACCATCCACCAAATGAGTATTTAATTTGATTTTCTGTATCAGTATCTTTTGTAGGATCTGCAGGCATTTGATTGGCAATGGTACCATTTTTGTTAACAGTAACGTTTGTTGGGTTGCTACCATTTTGATAATTAAAAGTAACTGTGCATGTTTCGACAGGAGGTTGTTCACCACCGCCAGAATATGTTACTTCAATTGATTTACAATAAAGCGCCTTAGTAGCACTGGATTGAGTAAGAGCAACAACAATTTCGCCAGAAGCAGAGCCTGCAAAAGTATAATTTGCAGCGCTGGCAGTTAAACTTTTTTGTGTTCCAAAAGCAGCGCCACCAATCGTAACATCCAATTTCGCGCTGGTTTTGCTTGCTCCAGAAGCATTGACAACAATTTGCGTAATTGTGCTAGAGATTCCAGAAGTAGATAAATTTAAATACGAAACTGCCTTGCTACCAGTCCCGTAATGAATGCCTTTTGTACTATCATAAGCCGACTCGGCAGCATCAGATGTAACTGTCCATGTATTTCCATCTGAGTCTGTGCCACTGCCTCCACAGGCAGCGCCAAAAGTTAGCGTCGCTGGAGATGTAGCGTTAACTTCTCTTGCTTCTCTGTTGCTATAAACGCCAACAGCAGCGCCAATCATCATGGCGATAGCTAACGATGCGCCAATGATTTTTGAAAATATTTTGTTCATAAGCTTTCTCCTTTCACGAAAAAACTCTCAGGGAGTAGAACAATTGGTATGAGTATCTATTCATTCAAAAATATGAACGAGTAGAGTAACAGTCACGGTGTTACGTAGAGACGAGCCAACCATACTATGGCTCATATACTCAATTTCCATTATTAATCATAGAGATAATTAAAATATCTATCAATAGATAATGTTAAATATTTACCCATGCGCATGTGTCTAAACGACAACTTTGTAACAATTATGAAAAAAGGCACCGAGTAATTCGATGCCTTATATTTTTATTTAGTGCTAACGTTTGGTCTATTTTTGCCCCACTTCTTTTCCAAGAAGTTGACGCGTTTAGCGCACCAGCTGATTGTTTCAGCTTCTGCTTCTTTATATTTAGCAGGATCTTTGTATGGCTCTCTAATTTCATCAAAGTTGTTTGGTGGTTGATGCGCGGCATCATTTTGTGGCCATTTTTGATGGTTACGCTTGATTTCAGCGTCGTGATCAGCAAAGTGTTTATTCATCATAGTGAACATACCTTCGAAGAGTTTTTCGTCTCTAGCTTGATTCCATTTGGTTTTAACGATATCAATGAAGAAATTAATTTTGCTTAATAAATAGAGCCATGTGTTATATGTGTTATCAACATATGTATCACCATCAGCGTTCACATAGAAGTTATTTCTATTACCAAAGTTACTATCGAAATCCCATGGTACGTCATATCTTAATTTATGATCACCTGTTGGGGTGTTATCAAATGACATATAGAAGGATGAATAACCTAAGTCTGGTGGGCAAGAGAAGGCATTAATAATATAGCCATCCGCCCAAGAGTTTAAATTGAAGTGCTTATTAAGCATTGTTTGAACAGATTCACTGGTATTGATGACTTGGTTATTTTCATCAATATCTTTAGCTTTCTTATTAATCGCAGCTTCATATAAGACTTGATATAAAGCTTCCACTCTATCTCTAATGAAGGAGAGTTGATTACTGTTACTTGTCTTTGTGGCGTTACTTCTTGGTTCACCTGATTGAGAATCAACGTTGCTATAGTCCGCTTGAGTATGTTCATTAGCAGGACCATCGGTAATATCAGAAAGCATGGTATATGTACAAATCTTACCAGCGGCTAATGGACCACTTGGACGACCTTGTTCCATTCTTGGAGAATATCTCACTCTGAATGTTGGATCACCATCTGCGCCTTTAGCCATTTCACTAGCTTCACCTTGTGAACCCGCACTATCAGCATAGTGGTCTAATTCAAAGCAGTAGCCAATATCTGTACCAGTATATGTTTCATCTGGTTCTGGAAGATTAACTCTACCTGGTTTAGTTTCTTTTTGTTCCGCTAAATAGTAGAAGCCCCAATATTGGTCATTAAGATAAACGTTAACTGGTGTGTAATCACTAACCCAAACGTTATCGCCGTCTTTGACTAAACCTTTAGCGACATATAAACCTAAAGCAGTTCTGACTAAGGTTGTATCTTTAGCGTCTGCTAATAATATCCATTTCTTGAACTTACCACCATTATTTAAGCCTAATAAGTTAGTTTTACCATCAAGCTTAATTCTAAAGGCTTTCTTGGACCAGTTAGCGGTTTGATTACCTCTAACTTTCATAGTACCAGTCATATCAGTTTTCTTAAATGAATCATCACAATTGGTGATGGTAAATTTGCCTTTGACTTCTGGTCTAGTTAAGTCACCTTTAGTGGCTTTAGTGGCAAAATCAATTTCACTTGCGACGTTAGAGGTGAATCTAATTTCTGGAATTGATTCAACGTATGGCTTAGTTTCTGAACTAGAAGATGTAGAAGCGGAAGAACCGCTACTAGGAATTGATGAAGGCATAGAAGTAGATTCTTCTGAACTAGATGTTTCATCAATACTACTTTCAGATGCTTTCGATGTTCCCGCACATCCTAAGACTAAAAAAGCCAACGAGAAGCAAGTGAGTTTCTTAAATATGTTTTTCATATTTGTACCCCTTTATTTTATGTTTACTCATTTCACTATAAAGTTAGTTACTTAAACGAACCTTAAGATGAAATACTTCATTAACTAATATATCTAAAAATACTAAATAATAGTTACGACTTTTTTATGTAAGACGTGCGATTAAGTTATTACTAGTTATTTATTACTTAGCAGTTTAAACTAATGTGGATGTCTAATTAGTGTAGGAACAATCGTATGAAAAACAAATTTCTAATCATTCCAACATGCCTTTTATCCATCACTATAATTGGCTGTAACTCAAGAGAAGTCGAAAGAATTAGTTTAGAAACTTGGCTAGGCGGAATCAAAATCCCTAGCGAAGATCCAAACGCTCCAACTTTTTCTGTGACATTAGACGATGGTGAAAGCCAAAGCAGTTATGATTTTGATTTAGTCATTGGAAACGCTTTAAAAAAAGTCAGCTATACCGGTTTTGAAAAGAGCGGTAAAAAAGAGAAGAATTATAGTTTTAATTACATGATTCGTGAAAAAATAAATAGATTTGACGGATGCTTTATTGATGTCTATGAAGACGGAACATTAACAACTTCCGCTTACGGTAGTGGTTGGGGCGCTCCTAAATCACAATTCTATACATACGAAATCGGCGAAGAAGCTGCTAAGGAAATAATTGATCTCGCTAAAAATAGATATGTAGAAATCAAAGAGATTAGAAAAACAGAACTTGAAGAAAAATATGGCGAAATGAGTGTCGACGGTTTCTTTAAGGCGGCGGAAGAATCACAAATTGTTCCCACTCTTTTCTGTGAAGAACTATCTATTCCAACAGTTCAAGATAACGATTATGCATATTTAAAAGAGTTAAAAGAATTCGAATATAAAGAAATAGCGAAAGTGCCGGATGGTGTCTTTGTAAACACTCTAGGATATAGTTTTGATGATAACATTACCTTTCGTATTTATCACAACACTGAAGAAGAGACTAATAGCTATGCTCTGCTACAATACAAATATGAAGGCTCTTTGAAAATATATCATGGCTATACATATTTCCATTGCCTTTATTATTCGATAAACTATAGCAAAGTCAGCGATTTTATTAATAAAATTAAGACAATCAAATAAAAGGTAATAACTTATGAAATTTACATCATTTATGCGTTTTGCGGGTTTTGGTATCAAAACCATACTATTCAGAAAGAAAGATCCGATATTGGGGACAGTCATTGTCACTGATAAATGTAATTTGCACTGCAAGCATTGTTCCGTTAATAACATTACCGCAGTCATACATCCATACACTCAAATTAGAAATGAAATGCAAATTTTATACGATATGGGTGTCCGTATTCTCTTTTTCTGTGGTGGTGAAACATTCATGTGGAAGGATGGAGATAAAACATTAAGAGACTTAGTCATCGAGGCTAAAAAGATGGGTTTCTTAATTGTTAATGTCGTCACTAATGGGACATGGCCGATTGATTTACCTGAAGCTAATTTAATTCTATTAAGTTTAGATGGAGATAAAGAACACCATAACATTATCCGTGGAGATACTTACGACAAGATATTTGAGAATATCTCTAAAGCCACAGCGGACAATATTTGTTTCTATATGGCGATTAATCAAATTAACAAAGATTCTGTGGAAGATGTTTGTCTTAAAGCTAGAGACACTAAACACGTTAAAGCGGTATCTTTTAATTTCCATACCCCATATCCAGACACTAAAGAATTAGCCCTTTCAAAAGAAGAAAAGGCTAAAGTGTGTGAAACAATCAAAAGAATGAAAAAGAAAGAGAAAGCCCCAATCTTTAATCTAATCAGTGCTTTCCCGTATTTAATTAATAATTCATTCCCTACCCCATGTCATCAATGTGTGGTTATTGAAAATGGCAAGATATCGACATGTGGTAGATGTATTGATGTTCCTGGATTATGTGAGAAATGTGGTTATTTCTTTGTCGCAGAATACACCTTGTTATTTAAAGGTAAATTTAAGATTATTTGGGAAATGCTAAGAACATATCTTAAATATATTTAAAGGATATAGAAATGAGTTTTATAACTAATTTAACAAGGATGTGGCTCACTAGAAGCACTAAACCATTTATATTCAAAAACGAATATGATCAGTTTTTACCATATCTTGATTGTCAAAACTTAGGTTTATATATTCATATTCCTTTTTGTAAAAGCATTTGTAATTTCTGCCCGTATTGCAAGGTTATCTATAGCAAAGAACAATGCGATAAATATATTAAAGCCCTCATTAAAGAAATACATATGGTGGGTAATCAATACGAGGGCAAAAAAGAAGTCACATCATTATATTTTGGCGGAGGCACTCCCGCTTTAGCGGCCCCTTATCTTAAAGATATTATTGAAGCGGTTAATGAGCACTTTATCATTACTGAAGGGATTGGTTTAGAACTACATCCTGATAACGTTAATGAAGAGACTTTATTAATACTTAAAGAAGTGGGTATCACTAAAATCAGTATTGGTGTCCAATCATTTCAAAACAAATATCAAAATATACTAGGTAGAAAAAGCGTTAATCCTGAAGCATTAAAAGAATCATTAGATAAAGTGCCTTTTGAAACAGTTAGTATGGACTTTATCTTTGCTCTTCCTAATCAAACATTTGAGGATTTAAAGAGTGATATTGATATTGCTTTTAGGATCGGCGCTAATCACATTGCGATTTATCCATTTATTGATTTCACATTCACCACTAGTGAAGTGAAAGCGATGCCTAAAAAACAAAAAAGAAAGCTATTAGATCAAATTACTAATTATTGTTTAGAAAAGGGTTATGACCGTAACTCTATTTGGACATTCTCTAGTGTAAAAGAGGCTAAATACTCCTCTATGACTAGAGATAACTTCTTAGGCTTTGGTTGCAGCGCTACTACGTTATTAAAAGAGCAATTTAAGATAAATACCTTTAATGTTGAAGAATATATCAAAAGAATTAATGACACTAAACTAGCGACATCTCTCACTATTAGGTTCACCTTAAGACAAAGAATGATTTATTACTTATTCTGGACCGCGTATTCCACGAAAGTCGATAAACGCGACTTTGAAAAGTTCTTTAATGTGCCTTTAAAAAAGATGTATGGCTTTGAATTATGGATTGCTAAGCTATTTGGTTATATAAAAGAAAAAGATGGTGTCTATACGATGACACTTAAAGGTGCATTCTATTACCACTACTACGAAAACTTCTACACCTTATCCTATATTGATAAGATGTGGGGCATTATGCGAAAAGAAGCATTTCCAGAAAGAATTGAATTGTAAAAGTTAGACAATAGTAACGTTTTTACCGGACTTCTTACCGATATACATTTTCTTATCAGCTTCTTCGACCCATTTCTTTAAGTCCATATCTTTTCGATAAATAACTAGACCTGCGGTAATGGTAACTTTAACTTCTTTATCATGAAGATTGAATGTTTGTTTTTCAATGATAGTTCTTAATTCTTCAATCTTGTTATAAGCTTGCTTATCTTCTAAGTTATCTAAGACAGCGACAAACTCTTCCCCGCCATAACGGCAGACAAATGATTCTTTTAAGACCTCATTAGTGAGTTCTGCCACTTTCTTAAGAATGCGGTCGCCTGCGACGTGTCCGTATATATCGTTAACGTTTTTAAAATCATCAATATCAAATAACACTAGTGCTTGATGGTCATGATCATCATCTTTATCAAAATAGTCATATAAAGCATATCTATTACTGATTTGTGTCAATTCATCAGTTCTTGATTCATTAATGATTTTATCTTCAAGAGATAAGGCATATCTAATAAAGACTGTTAAATAAATAAGGATAAAGATAAACACCATGACTGCGTTAATGGTAAATAAAGTGATTTCTAACCATTCTGGAACAACGTAGTATGGTTTATTAAATTTGGTAACAAAATATAAAGTTAAATAGATGGTTAATGATAAACCCACCCACACCATTGATCCTTTAGTGTATCTGGCTTGTGAGAAATAAGAAGTAAAGAAAGATACCACACAAAGACCAATTAAGAAGAAATGGAAGCCAGTAGCGAAACCAAGCATTGTCGTGGTGGTAGAAACAAAAACAAAGAAGACGTTACCGCATATTAAAGCGTATAAGTAGTACTTTCTAAGTTTTAAGATTAATGGAAATGCGAGTAAATAGAAAAGCACCACTACTGAGGTAACCGCGACTAAAATGTAATACTTATTAATGAAAAACAATGTTAAATAAAGCAAATGTAAAAATAGATAAGTGATATTTGCAGACAAACATGTTTTCTCAATTGTCTTATAAAAACGATTTTTATCCACTTGTTTGGACATAATGACTCCCTTTTTATTAATATAACCGCAAAGAAGCGGGTTTGAAACATTATATTGAAACCGACAACTAGTATAAAATCAACACTTTATTTGATGAAGTCACATCATAATTATGGATTTAACGATATATAAAAAGTCCACCATTAGAAATCCTTTGGTGAACTTTTATGTGTATATAGGAACTAATTTAATTCTCTCTAATGATATCAACAGGCTTCTTATTTGCTAAAGAAATCATTGGTATAGTACTGCCCATTAAAGCAATAATGACAACCACACCAAATAGTAGCAAGAAAGGAATTGGGCCTAAATTGAAGAGACAGAAGAAGAATCTGTTATTGATAACCGCACAAGCAATCTCGCAAGCAACAAATGAAATAATGAAATTTGCTAATGAGAATAGCAGCGCCTCAAATAAGAATATTTTAGTAATACCTAGACCACTAGCGCCTAATGCTCTTAATATACCAAATTCACGTTTCTTTTCATTTAGCGAAGAGATTAGGGAATTAAAGAGTATTAATATCGATAAAAAACACAAAACAATACCCGAAATAACAAAGACTCTAATCGTTATAGGTTCAGTAAAGAAACTATATGCTGTTTCAAACTCTGCGTATCTTGTAGTGAATGTTGCAGAAATATTATATGTACAATAATCAATGCTACGTTGATTTTCATAAGTTTGCTTATAAGTATATGTGATGGCTTTAATGATTTTCTTATCTGCGTAAAGATTACCTTTGAGCTTGCAAAGAACGCTTATAGGAACGCTAAAATCAATAGCGTTTTCAAAGAAACCATCGCAAACAAAGGCATAGTTCATCATGTGTTCACCACCAAGATACAAATCAAGGAAATCATCTGTGATAACTCTTTGATTTTTATCATATTTTTTTAAAAACGATCTATCCTCTTCGGTTTTATAAATGCCACATATGGTTAAATCTTTATCAATCTTTTTACCAATTAATTCATTCACATTATTAATTTGCGAAACGTTGCCTTCTTCGTCTTTATAGCCAAAGCGCACAAACATATCCGCCCAATAGTCAGTAATAGCTATTTCGGTATAATTTTGTGGTAATCTAGACACACTGCTCGCTCTTTCGTCTAATGCTATGATAGCGTCTAGTTCTTTTGTGTTATTGTTAACTTCAACAAGACGGCTAATTCCGTGAACAGCTAAACAATTGTATGGATTGCAGCGCTCTTCAACTGAAAGTTCTTTACCAAAATAATTAGTGCCAAAATCTTCACAGAAATAAGTAGATTCTGATGTTTTTAAAATCGTTGTATCTTTTTGTGATGACAATATTTCTAATTGTTTGTCCGTTAATCCGGTTTCCATTGTGTCAACGCTCTTGTTTTCACCACCATCTTCGTACTTTGTGAATACATCAATAGTTGATTTACCTTTCAATATTGCTGTTTTAACGTTGTTTTTATAACATGATTCCAACTCTGCGGTTAATAAATCAGCGGTCGAAGCAATAGATGAGAAGCAGAACAAAGAACAAGACACAATCGCAGTAATAAGGGACATAAAGTATCTTAATGGCTTTGCCTTAATGCTCGAGAGTGAAACCCTAAAAGCAATTGCGTTAGATAGTCTAAATCTCTTTTTCTTCTTTGGTGTTTCATTTTCAACAGAAGTTTTATCTTCTTTAGAATTGTTTTGTAAAGAAGCAGAATCTTTTTTAACCAAACCATCCGCTATTTCGATTATTCTATCGCCATATTGATTAGCGCTTTGAATATCGTGGCTGACAATGATAACAAGTTTGTTAAGAGATATATCTTTTAACGTTTTATATAAGTCTTTACTTGTTTCAGGATCCAATGCACCAGTAGGTTCGTCTGCAAGAATAATGTCTGGGTTTTTAATAAGCGCTCTTGCGATTGCAACACGTTGTTTTTGCCCACCGGATAATTCTTTTACTGAACGGTAGAAAAGCGTCTCACCCGATGCATCGACAAGGTCTAGCTTTTTAAGGTAGGTATCCACCACTTCTTTTGTTGGTTTTATTCCTTGCAATTCTAAAGACAAACCAACATTTTTACCAACGCTGTATTCTGGCAATAAATTGTATTCCTGAAAAACAAAACCAACTTTCTCGTTTCTATAATCATTCATTTCCCTATTTGAGAAATTAGAAATAATCTTATTTCCGCACGTTATTTCGCCGGATGTTGGGCTATCAATACCACCTATGATGTTTAAAATGGTTGTTTTACCACTTCCACTCTTGCCAACAATAAATACGAGTCCTTTTTCTGGCAAAGAAAGTGAAATACCCCTTAAAGCGTGAATAGGTGATTTTGAATTCTTTTTATATGTTTTTGTTATGTTGTTTAGATTAAGCATTCTCGTTTTTGACGTTTTTATAGATAGACATTCTGAAAGTGTTATCGTTTATATCACAGGCATAAGAAATGTAGCGTTTGGAGTTATTGACATATGAGACGGCAAAAGCATCAGCGAACCAGTTTGAAGAAATTAATACATCAGCAAATTTCCCGTTTTGAATAGAGACGTGATTATTCTGCCAATCGTGCAAATTCTTCCAATTTTTAGCATCGTCTTTAAAACATTTCTTAGAATTGTAGTACACTTCTCTCGTGCTTCCTGTTCTATTATAAATTCTTAGTTTAAATTTTCCATTGGTCTTTTCCATATATTCAATATCTAATGTATTGTTGTATGAAACAAAATCAACCTTGTTAGACCATTGAATGTTCCAAGGCCAAATCCAACCGCCCGCAGTAGGAGAGGCAATAACTCTGTTTGCGTAATAATAAGCTGCATAAACAAGTTCTGAACAATACCAATGTTCAGCGTACATCGATGTTTGATAAGAACCTTGGTTAGTCGGTAAATAATATGGTTTGCCTAATTGATTGTATATGAAGTAACTGGCATTACTGGCAGTGCTTCCACTCATATCTTTCGGGCGTACAATAACGACACCAAATTTAGTCATTCTCTCGTCATCTAAAAAGCCAAATTGGACGCCGCCTAAAACAGATTCTACTGTTTGAATATAAGTAGATTTACCACTCAGTTTGCCGCTTGCTTTTTTGGATGTATCGTATACAAAGGCTGCATGGCCCATATTAAACACTTTTGGAGTATGAGTTTCGATTACAATGTCACCTTTCTCCACTCTGCTATATGCTGCAGATGAAGCATAATTAATGTTTCTTTGAATCGCATTAGTAGGAGTAGTGTCTGGATCAAAATTTGGATTTGTACTACCATTTGAGTTTTTAGGATTACTGATGTTTCCTTTTAAAATATACTTTTCATCATCTGAAGAACCGCTAGCTTTTAAAGGAACTAATTTGCGAACAGTAGAATCATTAGTAGTAGAATCGTTGAGATAGGATTTAGCATACTCCTCTAGTGGTAAACTTGATTGATAATAATTGTCGCGGAAATCAGCGATTGTAAAATCAGCGGCTTTATTTTGAGCGTTTAATTTTGCCACCGTTGAATCATAGTATTGTTGGAAGATGTCTTCATATGATAACACTACTTCGACATTCTCGTTTAAAACGTTAGCGGCATTATCAATATTCTCTTCAGCTTTGACAAAATTTTTGCCTTTAGCTGTGCTGTTGTAACTAACAAGCGAGAGTGCTCCTAAGGCACACAAAAAAATAGATTTAAGTTTTTTCATATTTCCTCCGTTTATGACTTGATCAAGCCAACTTCAGTATATGTGTGTAAAAAATATTTAGTCAACATCTGATTTTTTTGTTGCGATGTTAAATATTACAAAAACAAAGAAATGTAAAAAGTTGAATATTTCATCAAAAGCACAATACACTTCAATTATTTGATTCCATCTACGTATTAATTTGCCTTTTTGCCAATATTAATGAGATAGTTTTCTAAATAGATATCGTAAAGGATATCCACAGGTAATTGATTCGCAGAATATCTATCTGATAAAAGTTGAATAATATCTACAGGAATATAAACATCATCACCTTCATGGTAGAACTTAGATTCTAGTTCCGCTAAATGGGCAACTGCTTTACCAATAATTGGAAATGCAAAATCAGGTGATTCTTTATAGTATCTTTCAATGCTTCTAGTGACTCTTTTATTTGTGAGGTTATGTAGTATTCTTACAACCTGACAAACACCAAAGCTCACACTAATCATTAATAATAAAGATATTGGCCAAGGGAAGAAGGCATTAGTCTTGTAATGATCTTTCCAGGCTTTAATAACAAACACCATAATGAAATATACAATCATATAAACCACTACTGGGATGACTGAAATAAATGATTGAGTAAACTTAATATGTGTATCAGAAACAACTAAAACAAAGAGGATAGTAATTAATATTGGATTAATCGTATGCATAAACAAACTAGATTTAGTAAACATCGTTTTAACAAAACCTTGATATGCACTGATGAGAGTAACCGCAGTAAAGAAAGTTAAAAACACTCCTGTCGCACCAACATACATCACAATGACAATCCAAGAAGGAAGTTTATATCTATCTCTTCTTAAACCATCAATTTGGAATGGTAGACACATCGCCGCGGAAAAAGCGGCAACAATATTAGAGAGAGTTGTAAACATCTTTAAAGTGCCAATGCCGGCTTCTGAACTACCACTTTTAAAGAAGTCAGATAGACTTAAAGATAGTGCAATAAAAGTCACTAAGATAACTAGTGAACAAATGGTGATGCCAGAAATATAACGCATTTTATTAATCTTTCTAGCGTTAGTAATTGGTTTATCTTGCATAGTGTATTTTTATTTTAACATAAGTAATTCATATATTAGAATTTAAGTAGATGGGAGACTTCATACATATTCTTCAAGGCACCATGGTAGAACCAGAGGTTATTTCTTGGTACCACTTTTTTGTGCTGATTCCAATTATCGCTGGGGCAATACTAATTCCTCTTTTCTTTAAAGATGCGAGTGAAAAGACTTATAAAAGGATTTTATTTATCTTTTGGATTGTCCTAATAGTGTTAGAAGTCTTTAAACAATTAATTAAAGCCTACCATTATGAAGAGCCATCTTATTGGGAACAAAGTTATAGAGATTTTCCGTTCCAAATGTGCTCAATGATTTATTACTTTGTCCCGATTATCATCTTTGTTAATAAAGAAAAACATCCACGTATCGTGGACGCGGCAATTGGCTATATGAGTTTTATCTGTTTAATGACGGGCACTGTTGTCTGTGTTTATACAAAAATGGTGACATCTAGCTTAATTTATATTAATGTCCAAACCTTTATCCATCATGGATCTCTTATTGTTTTAGGTGTTTTTATCTTTGTTTGGAATAGAAAGAGCATCACTATTAAAACGTTCTATAGAAGCCTTATTGCCTTTGCTATCACAGTGGTTATTGCTATTCTTATCAACTTAGCGTTCCAACCACACTTCATTAATATGTTCTTTATTAATCCAATGATCATCACTAATCTACCAATCGGTAATGTTGTGCAAGAAAAAGCAGGATACCCTGTCTTTCTAATCGGATTCTTATCCCTTATTGTTTTAGCGATTTTCTTAACTTATTTAGTGGAAACTTCAATATATAAAGCTGTATCAAAAAGAAAGCTTTAACTAAATTGGTGCCGCACTGTGGCACTTTTCGAAATTTGAGAAAGAACTGTCTCATAAGCCATAGGTTTCTTTTTGAGTGCAGCTCTCTCGGACAGTTCATTATTGTGATAACACAATTGTATTATTTACGATATAGTTCTACTACGGTTTCGGCACGCACTGCGGACCAAATCGGAAACACACTATTAAAAGGTTTAAAAGGTAAAATCGACATTTTTGGTATTCCGCTAAAGCAAAGTTAATGTCTATTATGTTAAACGTTATCTTTTATTTGCTACCAGGTATTCCACCAAGTATGCCAATAGCAGAAGCAATCATAATACCAATAGCGACGATCAAAGATATTGTAAATAGCCATTTCGTCGATGACGTGTATTTCTTTTTGGTCATGAAAACGATAGATAAGATAAAGATAATGAGATTAACTCCTAAAGAAATACCAGATGTAACGTATGAGTCACCTTGTTCTCTGATATACAAGCTAAATATCATTGTTCCCACACTTAAAATGACAAAGATGATTGGTAAAACAATGTTGTTCTTATCACCTTGTTTAGGTGGTTCTTTGATATAGCCAACTTCTTTACCTTGAAGCAAAGCTTCTTTTTCTTTTTTAAGCTTTTCTAATTCCGCTTTTTCGGCTTCGATTTGTTTTTGGATATCGGATTTTTCAGCTTCCGCTTGTCTTTGTTTTTCTTCTTCTAAGGCTTTAGCCATCGCAAGTTTTTCTTGCTGAATTCTTTCTAACTCTTTTCTTTCAGCTTCTTCTCTGGCTAATCTTTCTGCCTCTTCTTTAGCTTTACGTTCTTCTTCCTCTTTGGCTTTTCTTTCCGCTTCGAGGCGTTCACGTTCTAGACGTTCCTCTTCTAAACGTTTTTGTTCGGCAAGACGTCTTTCTTCTTCGAGTCTTCTTTGTTCCTCTTCTTCTTGACGGCGTTTTTCTTCTAAGAGGCGTTTCTCCTCTTCTTCTTTAGCGATTCTTTCTTGTTCTAAACGTTCCTTTTCAAGTCTTTCTTTTTCTAAGCGTTCTTTTTCAAGGCGTTCTTGTTCTTTTCTTTCAGCTTCTTGCTTTTCGAGTTCTTCTTTAGAAAGTTCGTTTTGTCCATCTTCAAAACACTTCTGTCCACAAGTTATGCAGAACAAAGCATCATCTTCTAATTTCGCACCACAATAAATACAGAACTTCATAATCTTAATTCTTCGTAAATTTATACATTAACACATCGTCTTGATAAAGCTTTGTACCAACGTCTTTAACGATGTACTTCTCTTCTTTTCCTTCATAAGAGATGGTCAGAACATCTTTTGCTAAATACCACTTGCCTTTTGTGCCATAGCTACTTCCATCAACATGCACTTCCATTTGATCACGGTTGAATTTTAAATAGGTGTAGGAACCGTCTGTTGCTTGATATCTACCGCTTAAGCGTAAATTCAAATCGATATAGTTGTAATACACTAACGTGGTTAAAACACCACTTGCCACAGTGGTAATCGCAAAGAGCATTGTTAAAAATCTAAGGCCTCCTAGTTTTTTACCTTTTCTACCTAGTAGCCCTAAAAGGAGCAACAAGAGAATCAGCAAAACCAGTGATCCCGAGAGGATTAAGATAAATAGCAATGTTCCAGAGTTAAAAAACATATTTTTATTCTAGTTCCTTTTTACCCAACCGAGACAAATATAAAGCCACATATCAAAGAGACGAAGCAAAGCGCCGCTAAAGAAATGGCGGTAAATGCCTCGTAGTTATATTGCTTTCTAGTCATTCTCTTAACAAAGTTAATGATGCATAACACAATCGCAAAAGCGGATACTAGCATCTGCGCAATAATTGTGAACGTTGACAAGAACCCACAAATACCGGTAATCAAATTAAAAATTAGGAAGGTTAGTGCTATTCCTGCCCAAAGGCCAAACACTCTTAATTTTGTAAAATTGGAAAGGTCTGTTTTACCTTTTTTAACTGGTTGTTCTTTTACTTCTTCTTGAACAGGAGCGGTATTATTCGTCTCCATACCTGGTTGTTTGGTGCCACATTTGGAGCAAAACATCGCTTGGTCAGGGAGCTGTTGACCACATTTAACACAGTATTTCATGGTCTATTCTCCTCTCACCCAGTGATATGCCTCTCTGCCGTTATACAGTAACTTTGTTCCAGAGATGGTCATAGTTGGATTAACACTACCCATTGGCGTGTTATATGTAAACTTCAAAGTGCAGCCACTCTTTGTCCAAGAGCCACTGCCACTATCACCTCTAAAATCGGAAGCATCTTCCTGTTCACAGGCAGCACAATAACTCACTGTTCCATCTGATCTAAAGAGATAACAAGATAACCCAACTTGAACAAAGTTGGCGCTTGCATTTTCATACTTAGCTGTGGATTGTAAGTAATAACCATATTTAAACGTACAGCCGCCTAAACCGCCACCGCCAACGGTATTTAATCCAGATACTCGTGTAGTGGTATAGCTCGCTAAGCAAACAAAACCAACAGATGTAACGACAACAGCCGAAGCAACAATGGCGATAATAGCTTTCATACCAAGCTTAGAGCCGATTTTGCCTTTAGCCCAAAGAATCATGAAGGCTGTTAATCCACCTATACCAAAGATAGAGAAGATGATACCAATTATTAAGGCGGGGTTAACTGAACCTCCACCTCCAGAGGATCCAGATTCACCACCAGAAGGAGTACCCACTGTAACTTTAGACAAATCTAAAGCAATCATCGGTCTCATACCTTTGACTGTACTATTAGCCGATTCTGAGAAACCGCCATCACCTACATTTGTTCCCCTAGCGTATTGCACATACTTTGTTTCGCTTTTGGTTTTATAGTTATTTAGCCAAATAAAACAACTATCATAACTATGCCAGTGATATGACAATCTTTTAGATTTAGCGTAGTCAGAAGCACCGCCTTTAATCTTCTTTGATGATTTATATTCATCAAATTTACTAGGACTAATGATGGAAGCATAGTCCTCAACATCTTTTTCTGATGAACTTTCACTAGCCTTAGTGATGAACTTCTTTAAATAGTCTTTTTCTTTGTCAGTAAAAGAATCGTTATAGAAATCATTATTTAGATATTCTCGGATTGTGGATTTTTCCCAGTCATAAGCAGGAGTACTGGGATCGTCCCCAACATAGGCATTATAGTCATTGACCTCGGTAAAATTTGTTTGCCACGCCATAGTGTCAAGCGCGTACTTAGCATATAAGAAATAAATATTTTGATCTTTATCTTCATATAGGACATGCCATTTGATTGGTTCGAACTTAAAGAAAGCGGGTTGACCATCAGCTATCAAAGATGAGCCATCTCCGTATTTGCCACCGCCTTCAGTCCAATACTCAACGCTTTGCATATACAGGTATTTTTCACCGTTATATGTGTATACTTCTTCGGTATGTTGGCCTTCATCCTTAATTTTTGTAAATTCTTTTGAATCGGGTTTGATGATTGACTGTGGATAAGAACCTAGTTCCACTATTCCATTATCGACTTTGATGTTTACTTTTTTGCTTGCAGCATCAACACCTTGATAGCTTCTTAACGCGCTAGCGAAAAAACCGACACCAATAGCAACAATGCCTAATGATGAAAAAAGCAAAGCTCTAATTTTATTAGCATTTTTCATAACGTTTTTGTGGAATTAATTTATCCCACACTCTCTAACGTTATTTAAACACGATTGAGCAAACTAATCAATAATACGCAGTTATTCGTTATTTTAAGTACAATTCAACAACTGTCTCTACATGTCTCATCACTACTATAGGGATATATCGTTTAGTTTTTAACGTTATCCATAGATTTTTATTCCGTCCTTCAAAATCTCATTCATTAATTTGACATTTTGGATTGCTGTTTCTAATCTTAGCAAATCAATCTTTTTCTTAAGTTTGGTTTCTAGTTCGTTTAACAATTGATAATACTCAATGCCTTCAATACCTGAAACAATCATTAAATCGATATCGCTATCACTTCTTGCTTTGCTTTTAGCGTAACTACCAAAAAGATAAACTGCGCTAACATCATATTTTTGGCAAACACTAGATACTGCATTTTTAATCAAATCAAGAGATAAAACCGCTTTACTAGCATAATCATTCAAGATAGTAAGCATTTGGTTATATTTAAATGTCCCTTTATATTGTTCTTCATCTTCATAGCGGCAATATGTTCTGAAAGGTATGCTTAAAATAGCCGCTGCTTCGGGCTGTGTAAGTCCTAATTGTTTTCTTGTTTCTTTTAGTTCCATGGCAATATTATTATTTATTTCTTGCCATTTTGGCAATATATATTTACAAAACTTGCCACTTATTTTCGATATAGCCCTACTATAGTCTCCACGTG